>DATIOT010000509.1:0-10304 GCA_035472875.1 Mycobacterium sp. | reverse complement strand
GGCGGGCATATGGATATCACCAGCCGGGACGGTGAAGGCACCGCGCTGACAGCTGAAATCCCCTGTGTTGCAGCCTGATCCGGTATCGCATCAGTCGCGCTATGGCACGCACGCGCGTTTGCCCGCTCAATACGGGGTTGCGACCACGATCGCGACCACTCGGTGTGAGGAGCGCAAGCACAGCGCTGAGACCAGTTGTGTTCTTGTGTGTAAGTGGACGCACTGAGTGCGTTCTTGGGCGCGGCTACTGTCGACCCCAGTCGGTGCCGAGTTTGACTTGCACGCTCTTAGTTTTACCCGAACCGTCGGTGAATACCAGCGTCACCAAGTCGCCGGGCTCCATGGAGTGCACCGCTGCGAGCATCGCATCACCGCTTCCAATCCGTTGGTCACCGATCTTGGTGACTACCGCACCAGCGGTAAGCCCGCCGGTCGCAGCGGGGCCACCGCTTTCCACCCCGACGACCTTGGCGCCGTAAGGATCGGCCTCGCCGCTCACCTGTGCTCCCAGCCATGCATGCGAGGCCCGGCCGGTGGCGATGAGCTCGGCGACGATGCGCGCGGCGTGATCGATGGGAATGGCGAACCCCAGGCCGATCGATCCGTGCTGGGTGATGTTCGAGTCGTCGGCACTCCCCACCACCGACTCTGCCGCGTTAACGCCGACAAGGTCGCCGTTCATGTCAACGAGTGCGCCGCCCGAGTTGCCCGGATTGATCGCGGCGTCGGTTTGAATGGCGTAAAACCCGGACCGGTGGTCGCCGTCGGCGGCCGGACAAACCAGGCGGTGCAGGGCGCTGACGATGCCAGAGGTGACGGTTCCCTGCAGACCCAGGGGAGAACCCAGCGCCGCCACCAGTTGACCAACGTGCAGGTTGGCCGAGGACCCCATGGAGATTGGGGTGAGCCCTGAAAAGTTGTGAGCCCGAACGATCGCGATATCGCTCTCCGGGTCAGCGGCGACCACCTCGACCGTGGCGACACGGCCGTCGTGGAAGGTCACCTCGGCTCCTGCCGGCGTCTGCGGCCAGGTTGCGAGCCCCGTGACGACATGGTTGTTGGTCATGATCAGTCCATCGGCGGTGAGGATGATGCCGGAGCCCAGAAGTGAGTGGTCGCGTTCGCTGATTTGCAGTGTTACGACACTGGGCAACACCTTGGCTGCTACTTGCTCAATCCAGTAAGCGGTGACGTAGGTCGGCGGCTGCGGGCGGGCGGAGCTAGACCCGAATGATGATCTCTCGACGGCGGGAGACACAAGCAGAACGACGGCAATGCTGAGTACGGCAATGATTGCGGCCACGCCCACATAACGAAATACGAACGACGCGGCGGGCGCTGATGTTTGCCGCTGCACGGCCCGCGGAATCGGTCGGTGAAACTGGTTCGGACCGCTTGGCGGGACATCTGCCCAGGTACCGGCGAGACGCGCACGGTAACCGTGAGCGTCAGGCGTCACCGGTACGCAGCAGCAGCCGTCGCCAGCTGGCATGTCCTGTCCTCACTTCGTTCGCCCTGTCGGTCATGAGCGATCTACACCTGAGGCGCTTCGCCTTTGGTGTGCCTATCAATCCGCTCACACCCAGGATGGCGCGTTGACATCCGTCTGTCGTTACCGGCAACGCCAAATGGTCTACGCCGCTAGCGGGTATCGCGCGCAAGGGTTTTCGAGGCGGCGGCGGCGGAAATGATCTGGTCTGGAGTCAATGTGTGGAACGGCGATCGAAAACAAGCGGCCATACGCGGCCGCGGCCATAGAACGGGCCCGGCGGAGTGGTGCGCTATCCGGCGAGTCCGAGGACGTCCCGGATGGCGGCACCGGACAGCGCAGCCTTGGGAATGAAGGCCAAAGCCGGGCTGGCGGCGACCAATTCGGCGAAGTCCTCTTCGGCGTGGGTGGAGATCAAGATTGTCGGCACCGCGGCGCCGAATCCATTCCCATGTATCCGCTCGACGAGATCAAACCCGCTCTCCTCGCCGAGATCGATGTCGACGAGCGTCACGTCGGGCCGCAGCGCCTCGACACACTGCAGCCCTTCCGCAGAGGACGTCGCCACCGCCACCACGCTGATTCCCTGGTGCTCCAGCAACCTTGTCGCCGCATCGAGGAAATCGCGGTTGTCGTCGACAATGACGCAACGCGTCCGCTCACCAACTGTCACGAATTCAGTTTGAGGCAGCAGCGAACCGATCGCATGGAGGCTAGCAGGAAATTTGTGCCGAGTCGGGAAGGATTGGCGGGCCTGGTGTGACGCCGGTCGCAGGTAGGGGGTTGGCGGGCTGGGCCGCGGCGTTGCCGGACGCCAAGCTAGTGGTCCGCGGCCAGGTACCGGCTACCCGGGAGGCGCGGACTGCGGCTGACCAGAACCCGCCATGGTTGCCAGCGGTGCAGACGTGGGCCAGCGCGGACGCAAATGTAAGGCGAGGAGCCGGACAGGAGCCGTTCAGGCGCGACACGAGAGGTGCATCATGACGTTGCCAGTGGAATTGACTGCCGACGCGGACCCCACCGCCGGCTTTGAAAACCAAGTCGCTCCCGTGCTCGGCGACTTATACCGGCAGGCGCTGGGGATGACCCGCCATCACGCCGATGCCGAAGACCTGGTCCAGGACACGCTGGCAAAAGCCTTCGCCGGGTTTGACTCCTTCCGGCCGGACAGCAACATCTGCGCCTGGCTGTACCGAATCTTGGTCAACACCCACATCAGCAATTGCCGCAAAGCCCAGCGGCGCCCAGCGCAGCATTTGGCGGAGGCGATTTCGGACCTGCACGTGATGGTGAGCGCTGCGCATTCGGCAACGGGAATGCCGTCGGCGGAAGACCAAGCGCTGAAAAGAATTGGCGACCACGACGTCATCACCGCAATGCGCGCCCTGCCCGAGCAGTTCCGCCTCACGGTTTATTACGCGGATGTCCACGGACTCCAGTGCAAGGAAATCGCCGCGGTGATGAACACGCCGATCGGAACCGTAGTGTCCCGCCTACATCGCGGCCGCCGCCGACTACGCAGGCTGCTCACCGAGGCTGGCCGGAACGGGGGCTATGGCAACTCATCGGAGCTGGCGCAAACGGCGTAAGCGGCTGCTTAGCGCCGCGCCACACTGACCGCGGGCGGCTACGCGTCACCGCGAGTCGAGAAACGTGATCACCGCGCGGACGCGACGATGGTCGTCGCTGGTCTCCGGTAAGCCGAGTTTGGTGAGGATGCTGCGGACGTGCTTTTCGACCGTCCCCTCGGTCACCCACAACTGCCGCCCAATGCCGGCATTGGATCGGCCCTCGGCCATCAACTCCAGCACCTCGAGTTCGCGCGGCGACAGTACCGACAGCGGATCGTCACGGCGCCGTCCGGACACCAGCTCCTGTACCACCGCCGGGTCGACCACGGAAGCGCCTTTGGCGATCCGTTGCAGGGTGTCGACAAAATCGGCGACGTCGGTGACCCGGCTCTTGAGCAGATACCCGATACCGCGGCCGCTGGCCAACAACTCCATCGCATGCTCGACGTCGACATAGGCAGACAGCACCAGAATCCCGGTGTCCGGCAATTCCTGGCGGATCACCCGGGCGGCTTCCAGGCCCTCGGTGGTGTGGGTGGGAGGCATCCGAATATCCACCACCACGACATCGGGGTTGGTTTTGCGCACCAGCGCCAGCAGCTCGACAGCGTTGCCGACCTGGCCTACGACGTTGAACCCGGAGCGGTCCAGCAGGCTGGCCAGGCCCTCGCGCAGCAGGGTTTCGTCGTCGGCCACCACCACACGCAGCGGGGCCGGCGCGGTGCCTGACTCGGCGGTGCTTGTTTCGGTGGTCAACGCCTCGGCCTCCTGGCTTCGCCTGCTTGAGGAACCATCTTGCACCGCGCAGTATCCGTTTTCCAGCAATTACGGGTTCTGGTTGCCGCAGCGACGACAACGACGCACGAGAAACGGCATCGTAAACACGTGGTCGGCTCCGCCCTTGCGGGTGCCGACAAAAGGTGACCGTCAGCGGGCAGTGTCGGGGTACAGGTCGGCGGCCATGACCACTGTCCTGTTCCGCCGCGCCGGGGCCCGTTACACGGTGAAGTTCAGCTACCACCCCGCTCTGGTCGACCTGCTCAAGGACGTGGTGCCCGCGTGGGCCCGCGACTGGAACCCGGGCACCAAACAATGGACGATCGCCACCGAGTTCGCGCAGCCCCTGGCGTCGGCGATCCGCCGGGCCGGCCACACCACCGTCGGAATCGAGGAGCCCCGCGCCGCGGTGGGGGAGGCCGGCTGGGCCGAGGCGCTGCTTGATGCCGTGGGCCCGGCCCGCCACGAGCCCGTGTTCAAGCGCTGACCCGCGTCTTACATCCAGACACCCCCACCGGCGATCGGCGGCTGCAGCAGCAGCTCAACGACGCCCGCGACCAACTCGATCACGGCTGACCCCATAGACCACGGCCGCACAGGGCGGCCGGGAGAAAGAAAGAGAACCGAAATGACCAACACCACTGAGCAATTCAGTGTCACCACAAACGAGCTGAGGGAGATTTGCGACGCGATCTGGGCGGGTGATCGACAGGTTGGAAGAGGTGCAAAACCCCGCCCGCGCGACGCGCTCAGCGAAAGCCTGCAGAAGGTGACCATCAGGTTGGTTGAGCTGTACCTTGACGCGAAGTACTCGGACGTGGACGAGTCATGAGCGCCGGCGATGCGCTGGCCGGTCTGTCCGCCCGGGGCGGCCGCGGCCGCGGAGGCGCGAATAACAGCTCGGGAGAACGCTCTTCGCCGTGAACGCGCAGCGCGGCGGCCGGGCGGTCTGATGATCGAGAGGTTCAACTACCGCGGGTCGCAGTGGTATATCAGGCCCGCACGCCAACTCACCCGAGATCGGACTCCCGCTGCGATCGATGTGGCCGAGTTCGCGCCGATGCTTCACACGCTGGTCACGGTCGACACGTCGCATATCAACTGTGATCTGACCGACCCGGTTCTCGTCTGCGATCTGACGTCCCGGTCGACGGCCATACCCGACTAGTCATCGACGGGTGGCACCGGCTGAACCTCGCCGCGACGACGGGCGTGCGCACGCTGCCCGCACTGGTGCTCACCGCTGCCGAAGGGCTGTCGGTGAGCGACCGCGCGGAATGCTTCGGATGCGGACACTGCGCACATACCCAATTTGACGGTGACGACGTCTGCGAACGGTGGTGCGACGCGTGTATCAGCGAGCTTGGTGAGTATGTGCGAGCTTGGGAGCGGCGCTGTGATGAGCGGGCCCGGGCCGTCGGATGACGAGATCTTGTAGCGCGCTGCAGGATTCAGGAGCGCTGCCAGCCGAGTGTGCTAAAAGCGTTGCATTGCTTAAGCGAACCGATTAGGCCAGCGGACTGGCCTATGGCACAACAAGATCCGCGACCACAGTGCCCGCGCAGTGCTGCACACTCATGGGAATAGTGCTCAAGCACACGCGGTGAACAGGTGGCCGAGCTATCGACTGATCAGGAGCGCAACGCCGTCGAACAACTCGACTTAATGATGGAGGCCAGCTCATGACCGACGACATCCGCACATTCTCCGGCACGCACGACTTCCACCCATCCGTACTCGTCGACACCGACGCCTACGAGGAGGGCAACGCCGACGACATCATCTGGAACATCGATAACGGCCGGTGCCCCCGCTGTGAAGGCCCGCTGCCGACCATGCCCGAGTTCCCTGCCGGTTCGCGCATCACCGAGTGCCGGTCCATTCCTGTCTGCCGCCGATGCGGCGAGGATGAGGTGTTCGAGTCAATGGACGCGGCATGCGGGATCGGGTGGGGGCTGTCATCTGCCGGTTGCTGGCCGGTCCCCATCGGGGAGATCGAGGCGCGCCGCGATCGATACATGGAGCGGGCGCAACCCGCGATCATCGTCGACGGACACCTCATCACCGAGAACGGCGCCGCGCCGGTGATCAACCCGCGCAACACGGGCGGGTGGGCCCAGTACGGTGACCCCGGGGACGCCGAGCCGTGACCGCCGCCGATGACGCCCGCCGCCGGATGGAGCGGGAAAAAGCGAAAGCACTCGGTCCGGGCCAATGGCTCGACCCGCCGAAACCTGCCAAACCTAAGCCGTTGTCGGCTCAGCGGGTGTGCGACGCAATCTCTAAAGGCCGCGGTATAGCGGCAGTCGCCGGGGAGATCAACTATCCAGCTCCCGGCGAGGATCTGGACCTGGCCACGGAAGCGCAAAGCACGAGGACATCATGAGCGATGACACCGTCCAGACGCCGGATTTACCACCGTTGAGCCTGAATAGGCCAAACCGGACCGAAAAATGTTGAACCCGAAAGATGATTCGGCATGAGCTGGCTCCGATATCACCGACGCACAAGGGAAACAACATGATCGAATACGACGACGGCGACGAACAACTGCCGGATCGGCTATACGAAGCCATCCAGCGCCACGATGCGGAGATCAACCCGTTCGCCGACGACACGACGTGGCGTACTGCGCACTGGTTGCTCCGGCGTGCACTCACCGACTGCGCCTCCGACGCCGACGTGGACCTCGACGACGACGAGATCCACGACCCGCCGCTGGCACAGATCGCCGCCGGACTGAGCCGTGACGCGGTGTGCGTCTACCTCGCCCAGTACGGTGCCCGGCGCCTCGCCGAGATCCGCCAATCCACCGCCAACGACGACGCCGGCTGGCTTGAGGCCTTCGCCGAGATTTGCGAAAAGCTGTTCACGCCATGACCGACCACGACCAATGCCGACGCGGTGCCACACGCGGCGGTGGCCGGATGGCCGGTGCGACCCGCCGGATACGAACCACAGCGACCCGTCGCCTGCCCGTCCTACTGATACCCGCGGGCCTACGCTTAACGCGTGAGTTCTCGCCGTCACGGCGCGCGTCATCGCCGTAAACAACTCGCAAGGTGGCTGGCCCGCGAGCATCGACCGCCTGGGCGGTTAGAGGCCGTGGCGCGGTCTGTATTCGGTCATGGCGCGCTGCACGCTGTGATCACGCTGATTGCACCGCCCGCACCGATCGAGGTGCTGGCCGGCACCGGCGCACTGATGGCCGTCGCCTGGCCACCTCCTTATGCCCTGATCCAGTGGACCCGCAGGGAATACGGCTACGGCGGCGACACCCACGACGCCTCGTGGACGTTTTGGCCGACCCACCAAGCCGCCCTGGCCGCAGCCGAGCCGTTGATCGAAACCGGCACGGACCACACCATTGTTGACATCAGGGTGACGGCGCCGAAGCGGCGGCCGCTGATCAACGACACGATGATTCGGGAGATGCGGCGAGTCGAAGCAGACGCCACCCAACTCGGCCTCGCGGCCAGAGACGGCCACCCCGACCGAGAAGTGGGCAGCGCGGCAAGCCCCGGGCTTGCTGTCGCGAAAGTTCGGAAACAACCGAAGCTGAAGTCAGAGTCAAAGTGAGGCAGGTCCATCGCGAGGACTGCCTCAGTGTCACCGTCGCCGAGGACATGCGTCAGTCGCCACAACGCGGACGTAAGCCGCGGTGTAGATCCGGGAGACACGGTAGTCATCGACGCTGCGGCGTGGGTTTAGCGTCCTACGTGTCTGCGTGCGCACCTAAGGTTTAGGCGTGAGCAAGGGGAAGCGACTGCGGCAGGCGCGAAAGTATGGCGAGCGATGCATGTTCTGCGATGGCCCAGTCTCTAGTCAAGAACACATGTGGCCGCAGTGGATGCGCAAACACACCGGTCTCAACTGCAATGACGTAAACCACAGCCAAACGGAGCAGGAAACCGTCATGGGTGGCGCGCCGCACCAAAGGATCGTCAACCCCCCAGTGTCAAAGCGTCACAGTGGCGCAACTGTTTCCAGGAAACTGCCCGTAGTGTGCAACCACTGCAATTCCGGTTGGATGTCACGGCTTGAAGATCAAGTGATGCCAATCCTGGCGCCAATGATTGACGGTGCGCCGAGGGACCTTGATAGCAGCGATCACTTGGTCCTGAGTCGGTGGGCCGACAAGACCGTCATGGTGATAGAGACAACTAGTCCACCAAGTCGCATTTCCAGCCAAGCGGACCGGGCACGCGTCATGGACGAGACGAATCCGAACCCGGCCCGGCACACACAAGTTTGGCTCGGTCATAACACTGCGCGGCCGAAAAACGCGGAACTTTCGCGACCGTGATCGGCCTGTTTGGCGTTACGAGGAAAACTAGCCCTCTGACATTGCTAGTGCCCACTGAGCTGAACTGGACTAACGCTGACGAATCATCAACTAGTCCAACAGTTTTCAACGATTCTGGGATCAGCACCCTACCGCTCGAACGCTATTGAGTAAAAGATCGCATGTCATCGGCGGCGGGCTCGCTGGCCTCGTGGTCACAGCGTTCCTCGTCGCCGCACACATGCTGGCTGAGCGAGTGACTGTACGAGTACCTGGGCTAGCGAACCCGCGCTATGCCGATCCTTACGCTGCCGCCGGAGCGTCTGCCGGTGGTGGGGGGTACACCAGATAGCAGTTCGTGCCGCCGAAACCGAGCACGTACACAGTGTCGCAGCGGGTGAAGCTGCCATCCGGGCGTTGGTCGTAGTCGCAACGGCCCCCGCCGTTGCCCAACACGACCGCGCCGCCACAGGGCCCATCTGCGCTTGCCGGTCCCGCGACTACGATTCCGCCTGCGGCAAGTGCGCCGCCAATAGCCATCGCAGTGATCAGTTTCCTCATTTTGTGTTCCTTCGATCGCCCGGCTGCTCGGGACGTGCCGACGACTGCCAGCGGCTGGCAGTCGCCTGGGCCCATGACCCAGTTGCCCTGCGCCGCAACACCCAAACTCCCGCCGACCGGTAGCGGTTCGGGGTGTCGTTCCCGTGGTGCCGTGTCTTTCATTACGTCAGCATCGCGGCCGATGGTCGAAATGTCCTCCACGCTGACGTCCATTCATGGTTCCAGCCATCTTCAATTGGCCGCTGCTCCAAATGGCCAGTTGCAGCGGCCGTAGCCGCGGTCCATGCCGCGCTCGGCGGCGCGTCCGATGTCGGCGGCTCGCGGTCGGTTCGCTCGGCTTCGGGGTGCATGGTGCGGGGCCGGTCATCGTTGGCCAGGATGGCGGCACAGAGCTTGCCGCGGAGTAGCTGGTGCCGCGCCGTAACATGTGCATGCCGGCGACCGGTGCGGCATGTTCGTGGTCGGCTTGCTGCTGAAGTGGGTGTAGATGTAGGCGTGGTTGGTGTCGCGGCTGCGGCTCATGGCCACGTAGGCCGATGCGCGGCCGGCGGTTTCGCCGATGACGGCGTGCGCGGTGTCGGCGCTGATGCCTTACGCGGAGTGCACGGTGACGGCATAGCCGAGGCTGACATGCTTACGCAAGTAATCGTTTTCGAAGACGACGCCGGCGTTGTCGGTGAGCCGTTCGGCGGCGACGCGGTTGGTCTTTGGTCGACGCCGGCGACGCCGCCAGCGATTCCCGATGCTCAACTGCTCGGGATGATCCCGGTCAGCGCGGGGGGCCGCATGCACTGGGATGCGGGCATCGTCGTTGTGACGGCTGATGATGATGGCGCCGGCGCGGATCGTCTGCTCGCGGGCCGCCTGTGGGGTGGTGACCAGCACGTTCGCAAACGTAGGCTTCGAAATGCTCTGGTATGTGGTTAGATCACCGCCGGTGCGAATCGCCGGTCCAGCTGCCTAGGGCTGTCGGTTCGCTATGAACTTTCCCAACTGGGAGATAGTGAAAAGGGCCCTTGCTCTGTGACTTCATTTGTGTCAGATCTAGAGATCAGAGTGATTTCCACGCGAGTCGACGCTGAAAAGTATTGAAGCATCACAAATTAAGTATCAGCATTCATTAGAATTGTCTTGGCGAAGTGCAATAAATCCAGATTTTCCGCCTGCCCTGTCGGAGTCCCAGGGTCCCTCGGGCTAAAGCGTGTCTACTGCCAGGTCAGTGCCACCGCGCCGCAAATCTTCCTACTACAACGGGGCAGGGCCGTCGTCAACCGCATCACGGGTCGGGGTCGGGACCATCTTATAGACACAGATTAGAGCTACCACTAGGCGATGCCGCAGCGACTCCAACGCCAGACGATCTAAGCGGCGTGGCAATACCCCATCAACGCCGTCGACTTCAAGAATTCGTTGCTGACGGGAAACCGCAGCTGACTAGGAGAGCCGCGGAGCGGGATAGCGGTTGGCCGTACTTGCGGCCTACCCGTGGCCACCGTCTGGCCACAATTTGGCCACAGTTACAGTTAACTATTGTGAACTAATGTGATGTCTTTTCGCAGCTAGAGCCGCTGTCGTCGCTCTGACCAGGTAGCTGAATAGGGTTCAAATCCCTCCGCCACCG
>DATIOT010000508.1:0-1756 GCA_035472875.1 Mycobacterium sp. | reverse complement strand
GCAGGCGCTGGCACTTACCGCACCTATTCATGCCCGTTGTTCGGCGCCGAGCCTCCGTGTCGTCTCTTTCGATACTTCGATGCTCTAGCAGGTGGTCGCCGGTCGGCCTTGAGTGCGTCGAATGCCCCGGTGATGACGGTGGTGACTGCTTGCACCGTGTCGGCGGCGGAGCCATCGTCGCGTACGGTCCGCGCCAGGACGCCCTCACGTGCGGCCAGTAAGAATTTGGCGAGCTCGGAGGTAGGGAACCGACGGGCCCATGGCTGCTGGCGCAGGATGTCGGCGAGTGCTGCGGTGACTGCCTCGTCATGTTGATCGAGTTTCGCGGCCAGTTCTGGTTGTCGCGGGGCGAGCAGCCGGAACTCCAGGAACAGCAGGATCCACCCCCGGTCCTGGAGCGTCACAGCCAGCAGGCTCTGCGCCCATTCGTCAGCGTTGCGGGCCGAAGCGTTAGCCAGCATCGCCTGAAGGCGGTCCAGCCGCTCACCTGCGTGTTGGTCGAACAGCGCCAGCACGAGGTCATCTTTGTCGGCGAAGTTCGAGTAGAAGGCGCCGCGGGTGAACCCGGCGGCACTGCAGATGTCGCTGACCGAGACCTGTGCGTACCCACGCTCGATGAACAATTGTTCTGCGCTGGTCAGAAGTATTTCGCGGGTCCGCACCCGGCGGCGCAGCGGCCGCCGACCATCGGCGCCGACGGGGCCGGCGAAGTGCATGGGGTGGGGGCGTTGACGGTCGATACCGCTACAGTACACTATGTATTTAATACACTATGTACTGAAATCCAGAGGAGTCTCAATGTCGTCATTGCTGATCACCCAGGCCCACTTGCTCGACCCGGTCGCCGGCGAACTGTCGGATGCGTCGTGGCTGGAAGTCGCCGACGGGCGGATCGCCGCGACGGGCACCGGACCCGCGCCGGCATCTGGAGAGGACACCCGGGTCATCGACGCGGCCGGGGCCACAGTGATGCCTGGCCTGATCGACGCGCACGTGCACGTGCTGCTGACGACCTTTGATGCCCACGAAGCGCAGAACTGGACTGCGGGTTACGCGACGGTGCGGGCGCTGGCAGAAGCCGAACGGATGCTGCGCCGCGGATTCACCACGGTGCGCGACGTCGGTGGCGCCGATCACGGCATGGCCCGCGCGATCGACGAGGGATTGGCGACGGGTCCGCGGCTCATTTTTGGCGGCAAGGCGCTGTCCCAGACAGGGGGCCACGGCGACCTGCGCGCCAAATCCGATGACCACCAACCCTGCTGCCAGACGCGGCCGGATTTCGCGCGTATCGCCGACGGAGTGGATGCGGTACGTCAGGCCGCCCGTGACGAGTTCCGCAAGGGCGCAGCGCATTTGAAGATGCTGCTGTCCGGTGGTGTGGCCTCTCCACTCGACGAGGTGTCGGCCGTGCAGTACAGCGACGACGAGATGCGAGCCGCGGTGCAGGAGGCCGATAACCACAACCGGTACGTGACGGTGCACGCCTACCATCCACGCGCCGTCAACCGGGCGCTGCGTGCCGGTGTGCGCTGTGTCGAGCACGGCAACCTCATCGACGACGAAACGATCGATCTACTGCTCGAACACGACGCGTTCCTGGTGCCCACGCTGATCACCTACGAGATGATGCATCGCTTCGGTAAAGAGGCCGGTATGTCGGAGGCGACGCATCGTAAAGTCGCCGACGTCATCGACGGTGGTCTGATCGCACTGGAGAAGGCCCACAAGGCCGGCGTCAACCTCGTCTATGGCA
>DATIOT010000507.1:0-3701 GCA_035472875.1 Mycobacterium sp. | reverse complement strand
CCAGAAACTCGCGAACGGTCGTTGCGATGGGTCGCGATACATACCTTGCATGAGGCGCAACACCACCTCCTCGACATTCGCCGCCAGATCTGACCGGGACTCCGCTACCGTCGTCTAGCGGCGCCGCCGTGCACGCCCTCGTGCAGCGCAGCGAGCTGCTCTCGGCGGTCGGCCGCAAGCCGATGGTAGTACTGGGATTTCCCAGTCGCGCCTTCTTGTTCGCGCAGACCCGGTTGATGTCGCGACGGCGGACAATCTCGTCAATCGGCCGCTTCATGGAGTCCGGGCTTGGCAAGGCCGACTAGGAGCTAACCGATTCGACGCCTTCGAATGAGCAGCTGGTTTATCTCGCTCGTGTCGAGCGGGTCGTAGGTGTGGCCCAGCGGTCCTCATCAAATCCCTTGTATCAAAACAGACGACATACGAGAGTCTCGAAAGTCAGTCGCGGTTTGCTGCGTGGTAGTGGGCTTGGTGTGACATCCTGTGCGGGTGTCCGCAGAGGGCCCGCCTTCTGGGGTTGTGACGTTTCTATTCACCGATATCGAGGGTTCGACCCGTCGGTGGGAAGCAGACGCTGATGCAATGCGGGTGGCGCTGGCCGCCCATGACGAGGTGTTGCGTTCTGCGGTAGGCGCACGGGGGCTGGTTGTTCAAGCACACCGGGGACGGAGTGTGTGCCGCATTCGCATCACCAACGTCTGCGGTGGATGCTGCGGTCGCTGCGCAGCGCGAGCTTCAGTTGCCGGTGCGGATGGGGCTGGCGACCGGCGAAGCCGAACTGCGCGACAGCGACTACTTCGGCACGGTGCTCAACCGTGCGGCACGGGTGATGGCCACCGGACATGGTGGTCAGATCCTGTTGGCCGACTCGACGGCAGTTCTGCTCAGCGGCGTTGATCTGATGGATCTGGGATCCAGGCGGTTGCGGGACGTGCCGACGCCGGTCGGAGTCTTCCAAGTGCGTGCGCCAGGTTTGGCGACGGATTTTCCGCCGTTGCGGGCGCTCGATACGAGTCCGGGAAATCTGCGGCGTGCGACGAGCAGCTTGATCGGACGCGAGTCCGAACTCGACGAGGTGCAAGCGGCGGTCCAGGCTCATCGGCTCGTGACGTTGACCGGTGTCGGCGGAGTCGGCAAGACCCGGCTGGCGTTGGAGGTCGCGGCACGTCTCGTCGATGAATTTCCTGACGGTGTTTGGTTTTTCGAACTGGCTGCGGTCACCGATCCGGCGTCGGTGCCCGATGCAGTGGCCGCAGTCCTGGGGATTACCCAACAACCCGGAATGAGTGTCAGCGAGACCGTCGCCGCCGCGTTGGAGGGCAGGATCCGGCTATTGGTGTTCGACAATTGCGAGCACGTGCGCGACGCCGCAGCCGACCTGGTCGAGTCGATCCTCGCGCAGTCGGCGACGGTGAGGATCCTGGCCACCAGCCGCGAAGGGTTGGGGATCCCCGACGAGCAACTGTGGCTGGTGCCCTCGCTGGACCTTGGCGCGGGCATCGACAGTGCCGCAGTGGATTTGTTCGTCGAGCGCGCCCGCAGCGCTTCCGGGTTCTCGATGGCCACCACTGATGAGGCGAGCGCGGTGGTGGAGATCTGCCGCCGCCTAGACGGGATCCCGCTGGCCATCGAGTTGGCGGCCTCGCGGATGGCGTCGATGACCGCCAGCGAGGCGCGTGATCGTCTCGATCAGCGGTTCCGGCTGCTGGTCGGTTCCAGGCGTGGGCTGTGACGCCACCAGACACTGCGCCACGCGGTGGCGTGGTCTTACGACCTGCTCGATGAGGCGGAGAAACCGCTGCTGGAGCGGTGTTCGGTGTTCGCCGGGGGATTCGACCTCGAAAGTGCCTGCGCCGTCACGGGTTCCGGTGATGAGTTCGCCATCTTGGATCTGCTCGACGCGCTGGTGCGCAAGTCGCTGCTGGTCGCTGACAGGTCTTCGGGGCGGACCCGGTTTTCGATGCTGGAGACGATCCGCCAGTTCGCCGAGCAACAACTCGTCGCCTGCGGCGAAGCATCCGAGATTCGGGCCGCCCACTCGCGCTACTTCGCCGGACGCGAAGCGGACATCATGGCCCTGTGGGACAGCCCCCACCAGCGGGAGGCCTACGACTGGTTCACCGTTGAGCTGGCCAACCTGCGGTCCGCGTTTCGGGGGGCCGCCGACCAAAGTGACCTCGGCGTCGCCGCCACCATCGCGACATGGGCGGCATGGCTTGGCTTTTGGATGCACAATTACGAGCCGATAGCGTGGGCCGAGGAGCTCATCGAGCCCGCCCGTACCGCCGATCATCCGACACTCGCATTCCTGTATGCGATGGCGTCTTCGTGCTGGTGGCCCGGACGCATCGAGGCAGCTGTTGGCTACAGCGACGCCGGGCAGCTAGTGATCGGCAGTGGCCGCCACGACGAGGTGCCGTTCGGCCTCGAGGGCGCGCTCGGCGCTGCGTACCTGCACTTCGGCCAACCCGAACGGCAGGTCGAATGGTGCCGCGCCCGGCTCGCATTCGGTCGCGACACCCATGGGATCACCAGAGCATTCCTGACCGTCGCACTGACGGTCGCGGGTTGCGGTGAGGAGGCGAGGGGCCGCCGCGAATGGCCTGATCGAGGTTGCCGAGGCCACCGGCAACCCGGCTGCGCTCTCGTTTGCGCTCTACGCCTACGGTTACGCGTTCGGCGACGCTGATCCCGCCGCGGCGCTGGACGCCCAGCGCCGCGGTCTGGTGATCGCCCAGGAGAGCGGCAACCGCAATACCGTAACACGCATCGCGGGCAGTCTGGCCCGCCTCGAGGCCGAGTACGGCGACCCGCTGGCCGCGCTCGACTATGTCGCACTTGCGGTCCGGAATTTCCACGACGCGGGCAACACCACCATGATCCGTTTCCCGCTGGCTGTCCTCGCTGCCTTTTTCGACCGGCTCGGACGCGATGAACCGGCGGCCACCATCGCTGGCTTCGCCTTCAGTCCCCTCACCGCGACAGCGAACCCCGAGTTCACCACCGCCATCACCGATCTGCGCGATGTCCTCGGCAACCAAACCTACGAATCGCTCGCCCGGAGAGGTGAGACGATGACGACTGCCGCGATGGTGACGTACGCCAATGACCAAATCGACCAGGCCCGAACAGAACTGAAGGCCGTCTCGGAATAGACCGCGATCTCAGCCGGTCGGTGCATCACTCCAGGTAATCGATGATGTGATGCGTGGAGGCTGGGTTGGGCGTGGGTCCGATTGGGTTCAGTGTCGAGCAGCAGAACTTGTTGTGGGTGATGTGGCGCCGGGGTGATTCGATCCGAGAGATGGAGCGCACGCTGGGCGAAACGCTGCCTCGGATCCGGCGGTTCCTACGTCAGTCCGGTGGGATTCCTCCGGTTCCGCGACTGCGGAGGGCCGATCATCTGAGCCTGGTCGAGCGCGAGGAGATCTCGCGCGGGATCGCGGCGGGCCTGTCGGCACGCTCGATCGCCGGTCGTATCGGCCGACCGTCGTCGACGGTATCGCGAGAGGTCGGCCGCAACGGTGGCCGCGATGCCTACCGGGCACTGGCCGCCGACGCTGCCGCGTTCGAGAGGGCGCGGCGCCCGAAAGTGAGCAAGCTGGCGGCGAATGCGGAGCTGGCGGGTGTGGTCGCCACCAAACTGGATGACGATTGGTCGCCACAGCAGATCGCCCAGTGGCTGCGGCGGGAGCATCCCA
>DATIOT010000506.1:0-4084 GCA_035472875.1 Mycobacterium sp. | reverse complement strand
TCGAGGCCGGCAATTCGGTGACACCCGCCGGTCAGATGCGCATGATGAACGAAAAAGGTTTCTGCACAACATATCTACACGTGCCCGATGCCGGACATTTGGTGCATGACGAAGCGCCGCAGGTGTATCGGCAGGCCGTCGAGTCGTTCTTGGCCTAGCCCTCTTCGCCGGCCAATGCGAATCGCCCGTCGCTGGTTCTGGCCACCAGTCCGTCGGCAAGCAGCGAGTCCAGCGCGCGGTCGCGCTGCACGGTGTCGGTCAGCCACGCAACGTCCAGCTCGGCACGGCTTACCGGAAATTCGCTGTCGCGCAGGACGTCCAACAGCCGGCCGCGAACCTGCCGGTCCGTTCCCGCGTAGGCCTGCGGGCGTCGGGCCGGACCGTCGGCGGGAGGGTAGCCTGCCCGCCGCCATTGGCACGCACTGACTGGGCACACCCCGCATTGCGGTGTACGGGCGGTGCACACGATCGCGCCGAGCTCCATCAGCGCCGCTGAAAACCGGTGCGCCGAACCATCATCGGGCAGCAGCGCGGACACGTCAGCGTGATCGCGGCCCGCCGACGGCGCGCCGGCGTCGGCGCGGCCATGGACCACGCGGGCCACCACCCGGCGCACATTGGTATCTACTACCGGGACCGGCTGACGGTAGGCGAAGCACGCGATCGCGCGGGCGGTGTAGCTGCCCACACCGGGCAGTGTCAACAGGACGTCGACGTCGTCGGGAACCACGTCACCGTGGTCGCGGGCGATCACCGTCGCGCACTCGTGCAGGCGTTTGGCTCGCCGCGGATAGCCCAGCTTTCCCCACGCGCGCACGACGTCGCCCGCACTGGCCGCCGCTGTGGCCGAGGCCGTCGGCCACCGCTGAACCCAGTCGCACCAGATCGGCAGTACCCGCGACACCGGCGTTTGCTGCAACATGAACTCGCTGACCAGGATCTGCCACGGAGTGACACCGGGTTCTCGCCACGGCAGGTCACGTCGCGACCGGTCGTACCAGTCCAGAAGTTCATTCGGCGTTGGCGAGAGCTTCATGGCTTGCTACGGCAGAATGTTCGCCATGCCGAATAGCAATCCGATAGCCGCGTGGAAAGCACTCAAAGAGGGTAACGAGCGGTTCGTCGCCGGCCAGCCCGAACACCCCAGCCAAAGTGTCCAGCACCGGGCCAGCCTGACGAAAGGGCAGAAGCCGATCGTGGCATTGTTCGGTTGCGGGGACAGCCGGGTGGCCGCTGAGCTCATCTTCGATTAGGGCCTCGGCGACATGTTCGTGGTCCGTACGGCCGGGCACGTGATCGACTCCGCGGTGTTGGGCTCGATCGTGTTCGCGGTGACGGCGCTCGGCGTGCCGCTGATCGTCATCCTCGGCCATGACAGCTGCGGTGCGGTCAAAGCGACGCTGGCTGCGCTCGACGATGGCGCGCTCCCGGGCGGCTACGTGCGCGACCTGGTCGAGCGGGTCGCACCGTCAATCCTGCTGGGCCGCCGCGAAGGCCTCACCCGTGCCGACGAGTTCGAAGCGCGCCATGTGGTGGAGACCGGCACCCAGCTGATGGAACGCTCGACGGCCATTGCCAACGCGGTGGCCGCGGGAGAGCTGGCGATTGTGGGCGCCACCTACAACCTCGCCGAGGGTCGGGTAGTGCTGCGCAACATCATCGGCGACGTCGGCGACGAAGCCTAGGCCGGATACCTCGGCGTGACGACGCCGTGGTCGTAGGCGTAAATGATCGCAGCGGCGCGGTCGCGCAGGTCCAGCTTGACGAAGATGCGGCCGATATGGCTTTTCACGGTCAGCTCGGAAATGCATAGCTCCTGGGCGATTTCGGCGTTGGAGCGGCCTTGTCCGATCAGCCTGAGCACGTCGCGTTCGCGCGCGGTCACCTCGGCCACGGGGTCGGATCGATGGTCGCCGGCAGCTTGGCGATACGTGCTCAGCACCCGGGAAGTGACCGCGGGGTCGAGGTAGCTGTCGCCGTGCGCGACCGCGCGCACCGCGCGGATCAGCTCCTCGGCCGACGAGTCCTTGAGCACGAATCCCGACGCGCCGGCCCGCAGTGCGCCCGACAACAGCTCGTCGTCGTTGAAAGTCGTGAGCGCCAGCACCGGTGGGGAGCCCGGCGCGGCGAGTCTGCGGGTGGCCTCGATACCGTCGACCCGCTTCATCCGCAGATCCATGACCACCACATCGGGCCGGTGCTCGGCCACCGCGCCGGGCACCTCGTCGCCGTCACCGCATTCGGCCACGATCACGAAGCCGTCCTTGCGCCGCAGAATGCGTCGCAGCCCGGAGCGGACCAGTTCCTGGTCGTCGACCAGGAGCACGGCGATGTCGTTCGTCATCTCAGCGCTGACACCGCGAAGTTCTCGGACTTGGTTCGCACAACGGGATCTCGGCCCGTACCGACCAGCCCTGCGGGCATCGGCCGGCATCGAGCAGACCACCGAGCAGTTCGACACGTTGACGCATACCCGGTAAACCGCGGCCATCGCGCGCCGCCGGCGCGTCGGGCACGCGGACCGGCAGGTCGTTGACGACCGACAGCACCACCACGGATGGCGAAATCGCCAGATCCACTTGTGCTTTGGATGCGGGTGCATGTTTGGCGATGTTGGCCAGCGACTCCTGGGTGATGCGGTAGAGCGCCAGTCCGACCGCCGGCGACACCTGGCCGGGTTCACCGTCGGTGCGCAGCGTGACCGGCAACCCGGCCTGGACGAAATCGTTGATCAAATCCGAGATATCGCTGATATCCGGCTCCGGAGCCATCGCGAGCGGTGAACCGTTGCTCTGCTCTGCGTCGAGCAGGCCGACCGTGCGGCGGATGTCGGCCATTGCCTGGCGGCCCAACCGCTCCGCGTCGGTCAGCGCCCCGACCGCGTCGTCGACGTCACGATCTTGTTGTAGCGCGTGCCGCGCGCCGGTCACATGCAGCAATGTGACGGACAACGAATGCGCGATCACGTCGTGCACCTCGCGGGCGATGCGCCGCCTCTCGTCGGCCGCGGCATGCCTGGCCAGATCCGCCTGCATTTCCTGCTGCTTGCTCATCAGCTGCGCCTGGATGCGCATCAGCGCGCCAACCAGCCAACCCATCGCGATGCAGCTCAGATACAACGCCAGTTCGTCGAGTCGGTGCGCAGCCGAAGCGACCGCCAGCAGCGCCACCGCCGATCCGAGGGCAAGCAGGCCGTACACCACCGGAGCAAGGGCTCCGACGACCCCGAGCATCAAGCTGAGCAGCATGGGCGCGAAATCACTCTTTACCGGTGGCGACGCTGCGAACAGCCAGATGATGACCGCGGTATAAGAGGTGACCCAGGTTAGCCCCGGGCTGAATTTAATTGCGACAGCGAAGAACAGCACCAACGGCGCGACAGCTATGACTGCTGCGATCAACGCCGCCGGCAGATCCGCCCGGGTGGCGCGCTGTGCGGTCGACGCAACTGCGATCAGGATCAAAGCGCTGTCCACCAAGAGGACGAATGTCCAGGAGAATCCCGTCGGGATCAGCTCGGTGCGTACCCTTAGCCGATCGCGCACATATTCTCCCGCTACGCCCAACATCGGCCCATCGTAGAAGGGATTGGCATCGCAGACATCCTGCTTTGGGCGGACTTCGACTCCGACCGTAGTAGGAGGCCGAAAACCGGACCGCGGCACGATGTCGGGGCCGCAGAACTTCCCTAGCGTCGTGGGCATGACATGGCAAGAACACCACGAGCGGATGGCCTTCATGGCCGACGTGATCGAGCGTGCGGCCGAAAACCCCGAAGCGGCACTCGATTTCAACGGGCGGATGCCCGACGTCCAGCGCTTGTTCGGCAGCGAAGACGGTCTGCTGCTTTCGCTGCGGCAGCGCTGGCTTACTGCCCTGACGGCAAGGCTGGACGACGACGTCCACGCTGAGCAGGCGCGTACTGAGCTTGCTGCCCGCGAGCCGGGGCTGCGCGCACTGCTGGATACGGCGGCTCGGCGATCGGTCCGGGTACGCGGCCTGCAACGCGACGAGCAGGACATAGTCGACCCTTTCGGTGAGCAGACCGTTGCCTGAGCTGCTTGCGCCCACCGCGCGTTTCACC
>DATIOT010000505.1:0-2130 GCA_035472875.1 Mycobacterium sp. | reverse complement strand
GTGACTGCGACGCCCGCGATGTCTTGGTGGCAGGTCGTCGTTTTGGCCGTGGTCCAGGGTCTGACCGAGTTCCTGCCGGTGTCGTCCTCGGGTCACCTGGCGATCGTGTCGCGGCTCCTCTTCGCCGACGACGCCGGCGCGTCGTTCACCGCGGTAACTCAGTTGGGCACCGAGCTCGCCATATTGGTCTACTTCGCCCGCGACATCTGGCGGATCGGCAAAGCATGGTTCAGAGGCCTTTTTGGGGGCCGTCGGCCGCCTGCCCATCGCAATGCCGACTACCTGATGGGGTGGTACGTCATCATCGGGACGATCCCGATTTGCATCCTCGGTTTGCTGTTCAAGGACGAGATCCGCACCGGCGTACGCAACCTCTGGGTGATCGCGACGGCACTGGTGGTGTTCTCGGCGGTAATCGCTGCGGCTGAGCGGATTGGCCGGCAGGCACGGCACGCCGACCAGTTGAACTGGCGCGACGCGATCGTCGTCGGCGTTGCCCAGACGCTGGCGTTAATCCCGGGCGTCTCCCGGTCGGGAGCGACCATCAGCGCGGGCCTGTTTCTGGGTCTCGACCGTGAATTGGCCGCCCGGTTCGGTTTCTTGCTGGCCATTCCGGCGGTGTTCGCATCCGGATTGTTCTCGCTGCCGGACGCCTTCCGCCCGGTGCTCGAGGGCATGAGCGCAACGGGACCGCAACTGCTGGTGGCTATCGTGATCGCGTTCGTGGTCGGCCTTGTCGCGGTGGCGTGGTTGTTGCGGTTTCTGGTGCGGCACAGCATGTATTGGTTCGTCGGCTATCGGGTGGCGGCCGGTGCGGCCGTGCTGATCTTGTTGGCAACAGGGGTGGTGAGCGCCACATGACTGCCATCCTGTTGCGGCACGGCCGGTCGACGTCGAATACCGCGCATGTGCTGGCCGGCCGGTCCGAGGGCGTCGAGCTCGACGACAAGGGCCGCCTGCAGGCCACCGAGCTGGTCGATCGGGTCGCTGAGCTGCCGATCCGGGCGGTGGTCTGCTCACCGATGCTGCGATGTCGGAGCACGGTCGAGCCGCTCGCCGCCGCGCTTGGCATCGGGGTGGAAATCGACGACCGGTTCGCCGAAGTCGACTACGGCGAGTGGACCGGCCGCAAGATCGGCGATCTGGTCAAGGAGCCGCTGTGGGGCGTCGTTCAGGCGCATCCCAGCGCGGCGGTGTTTCCGGGCGGTGAGGGCCTGGCGCAGGTGCAAACACGTGCGGTCGCCGCGGTGCGCGATCATGACGCGCGGCTGGCTGAGCAGCATGGTGGCGACGCGCTGTGGCTGGCTTGTACTCACGGCGATGTGATCAAGGCCGTCATCGCCGACGCGCTCGGCCTACATCTGGACGGCTTCCAACGGATTTCCGCCGATCCGGCGTCGCTGAGTGTGATCCGCTACACCCGGTTTCGCCCGTTTGTGCTGCACGTCAACCACACTGGCCCGGGGCTGACGTCCGCGCTGACCGCTACTCCGTCGCCGGAGGGTGATGCGCCGTCCGGTGATGCGGTCGTCGGCGGGTCGACCGACTGAGTCAGAATTTACGGCTCAGCCGCAACTGCCGGTATTTTGGAACTGCCATGTCTCGCGCGATTCACGTCTTCCGCTCACCCGACCGATTCGTCGCCGGGACAGTTGGCCAGCCCGGAAATCGCACCTTCTATCTGCAGGCGGTGCACGACGCCCGGGTGGTTTCGGTGGTGCTGGAGAAGCAGCAGGTGGCGGTGCTCGCCGAGCGCATCGGCGCGCTGCTGTTGGAAGTCAACCGCAGGTTCGGCACACCGGTTCCGCCGGAGACCGCCGAGGTCGAGGATCTCAGCCCGCTGATCACCCCGGTCGACGCGGAGTTTCGGGTCGGCACCATGGGTCTGGGATGGGATTCCGAGGCGCAAACCGTGGTGGTTGAACTGCTGGCCGTCAGCGAGACCGAGTTTGACGCATCCGTGGTGCTCGACGACACCGAGGAGGGACCTGACGCCGTGCGGGTGTTCCTGACACCGGAGTCGGCGCGGGAGTTCGCCACCCGTTCCAACCGCGTCATTTCCGCGGGCCGTCCGCCGTGCCCACTGTGCGATGAACCGCTGGACCCCGAGGGACACATCTGCGCGCGCAC
>DATIOT010000504.1:0-4810 GCA_035472875.1 Mycobacterium sp. | reverse complement strand
TAGGGTTCGATCGCCGTGTTTTGTATAAACACCTGGATGGCCTGGATGATCCGGGTGGGCAGCTCGCGGCGGCGTTGCACCTTGGCAAGGTCGGCATCGGTCAGGCGGCTTTCGCGCAACGGGGCGCAGAGGATGTTGGCTGCGGCCACGGCATCGGCGACAGCGACGTTGATGCCGACTCCGCCGGCGGGTGACATGGCGTGCGCGGCGTCGCCGATGCATAGCAGGCCCGTACGCCACCAGGTCTTGAGTCGGTCCACCCGCACGTCGAGCTGGCTGGTGTCGTCCCAGGAGTGTAGGTCGTTGACGTGTTCTTGCAGCTGTGGTCGCGCCGAGACCAGGCGCTCTTTGAATTCCTCCAACGATCCGTCGCGGGGGTTGGATCCTTTCGGCATCAGATAGGCGACCTGCCAGTAGTCGCCTCGGTAGATCATGGCGATGAGCATGCCTTTACGGAGCACTCCGAACAGTGTCTCAGGATCACCGGGGCGCCATTTGAGCCGAAACCACAACACGTCCATCGGGGAGTGCGCTGCGGCGGTTTTTAGGTCCGCTGCAGCGCGCACTGTGGATTTGCGCCCGTCGGCGGCTATCACCAGCTCAGCGCGCACTTCCAGCTCGGGCGTGCGCACGCCGGCCACCCGGTCGCCGTCGAAGATCAGGTCGGTGACCTCGGCGTTCCGGAGCAGGGTGAATTCCGGGTAGGTGGAGGCTTTTTCGGCGAGGAAGTCCAGGAAGTCCCATTGCGGCATCAACGCGATGTAGGGCCGTTTGAAGCCAAGCCATTTGAGGGCACTGAAGTTGCCGAACGTGCGGATCGAGCCATCGGTGTCGAAAGCGACACGGTTGATCTTGGTGTGCGGTAGATCCAGAAACTCACCGATAAACCCGAGTTCGTCCATGATCCGCAGGGTGGTGGGATGCACGGTGTCGCCGCGAAAGTCGCGCAGGAAGTCGTTGTGCTTCTCCAAGACAACAACCTGGATCCCGGCGCGAGCAAGCAGCAGCGCGTGAACCAGGCCGGCGGGACCGCCACCGGCAACACAGACTTGGGCCTGCACAACGCGCTTTGTGCCTGACGCTTCTTGCGAAGGTTGAGAAGAACTCACGGCCGCCGTCCTTTGCTGTGGCTTGCTACGGGCTGTATACGCTGCCGCGCGTGCGTGACATCGAGACTATCCACTCCGAGCCGCGGCTCATCGCTGCTGTGCGCCGCTCAATCCGCGAGCACGGCGGCGGGCCGGCGAGTCGTCAGGTCGACAAACTGCTCGACGAGCGCCTAGCGCACCGGTCTGAGACCTCTAACGCAGATGACTGGTCCAAAAATATGATCCGGGCTCGGTGCGAAAGCCGTTATGCCACAAGCGTTTTCAGCTCGCTGGGTGTGGTTGTCGGCGGCCTGACATCATAAGGATCGGCTTCCGCGGGGGCGGGCCGTTTGGCGGTGTTCCTTGGGCCCCGACCGGCGTGAGGGGATGGGTACGGCGTGCGGCGTCGCCGGCAGCTGCGGCGCCCACCGCGCCCAACCAACCCGTGAGAAACTGAACGCATGGCCGCACCGACACCAAGACCCGTGAAACTGCGACTGCTCGGCGGTGTCTCACCGGGCCGCGACAGCGGCGGCCGACTCGTCCCGACACCACCCAACTTCGAGCGCGCCGCACCCGAGCCGCCCACCGACCTCGGCGCCGAGGCGCTCGCCGAATGGGAGCGGATCACCCCCGGCCTGGACCGGCTGAATTTGCTCAAACCCGAGGATTACGCGGCGCTGGTACAGCATTGCCAAACGTGGGAGACCTACACCACGGCGATCCGGGCGGTCCGCACCGAGGGTCTCACGCTGACCAACCCGCAGACGGGTTGCCCACGTAAAAATCCCGCGCTTTCCGCAGCCGAGGTCGCCGGCACCCAGCTGCTTGCATCGTGCCGCGAGCTCGGGTTAACGCCGAGCAGTGAGCAGCGGCTGTCCGCCACGCCACACGTCGACGCTGACGGACCCGACTTTTTCGCCGGGTCGTAACCGGGTTGGCCGTCCGCAGTGCGTCCGCAGTGCGTCCGCAGCAGAATTTGCGGCGGCTTGCGCCCTCCAACACAACCAACGCCCTGATCAGGGCGTTTGTTGAACAGCCAACGCAGCTTGCCGGTGTAAACGCCCAAGACGTAGTTGATGCTGAACCCGGGACTTGTTTCCTCTGCACCCACCGTGCGCTGAGGGCACTGCCTTGCCTGAGCTTCGTCACCGAGCGTCGGTAGCCTGCTGACCGTGGCCCTCTACCGCAAGTATCGACCGGCAACTTTCGCCGAAGTGGTGGGGCAGGAGCATGTCACCGAACCGCTGTCCATTGCTCTGGAAGCCGGCCGGGTCAACCATGCATACCTGTTTTCCGGACCGCGCGGCTGCGGAAAGACGTCGTCAGCGCGCATCCTGGCCCGGTCGTTGAACTGTGCCCAGGGACCGACGGCCAACCCATGCGGGGTTTGCGAGTCCTGCGTGGCGTTGGCGCCCAACGCGCCCGGCAGCATCGACGTGGTAGAGCTCGACGCCGCCAGCCACGGCGGCGTGGACGACACTCGGGAGCTCCGCGACCGCGCATTCTATGCGCCGGCACAATCGCGCTACCGGGTGTTCATTGTCGATGAAGCGCACATGGTGACCACGGCAGGGTTCAATGCGCTGCTCAAGATAGTGGAGGAACCGCCCGAACACCTCATCTTCATATTCGCCACAACCGAACCGGAGAAGGTGCTGCCGACGATTCGGTCGCGCACCCATCACTACCCGTTCCGGTTGTTGCCCCCGCGCACCATGCGGGCGTTGATCGAGCGGATCTGTGAGCAAGAGGGTGTCGTCATCGACGATGCGGTGTATCCGCTGGTGATCCGCGCCGGCGGGGGTTCGCCGCGTGACACTCTTTCGGTGCTGGATCAGTTGGTGGCCGGCTCGGAAGACGGCCCGGACGGTCCTCGGGTCACCTACCAGCGGGCGCTGGGGTTACTGGGCGCCACTGACGTCGCACTGATCGACGACGCAGTCGACGCTCTGGCCGCTGGTGACGCGGCGGCGTTGTTCGGGGCGGTCGAATCGGTAATCGACGCCGGCCACGACCCACGACGCTTTGCCACCGAATTGCTGGAGCGATTCCGCGATCTCCTTGTGCTGCAAGCGGTTCCGGATGCGGCAACCCGCGGCGTGGTGGATGCGCCGGGCGACGTGCTGGATCGGATGCGCGACCAAGCGGCCCGGATCGGGCCGGCGACGCTGACCCGATATGCCGAGGTGGTGCAGGCGGGGCTGGGTGAGATGCGCGGTGCGACGGCGCCACGCCTGCTGCTCGAAGTGGTCTGCGCGCGACTGCTGCTGCCCTCAGCCAGCGACGCCGAGTCGGCGCTGCTGCAACGCGTCGAGCGGATCGAGACCCGGCTGGACATGTCCATCCCCGCCTCCGAGAGTGCTGCACCGATGCCTCGGTCTGCGCCGGCCCAGCCGGTGGCCACTGAGCCAAAGCGCAAGCCGGTGTCCGAATCCACCCCGGCGCTGGCCCCCGAACCAGCGCCTGTCCCAGGTGAACCCAATGCGGCCGCGGTGCGAACCATGTGGCCGACGGTGCGCGATAAGGTGCGACAGCGCAGCCGCACCACCGAGGTGATGCTGGCGGGCGCCACCGTCCGCGCCGTGGAGGACAACACTTTAGTGCTGACCCACGAATCGGCTCCGTTGGCCAAGCGACTATCCGAACAGCGCAACTCAGACGTCATCGCCGAAGCACTCAAAGACGCGCTCGGAGTGAACTGGCGGGTCAGGTGTGAAGCCGGCGCACCCGATCCGGCTGTGCGGGTACCGCCCCCTAGCGGGGAAGCGAACCCGCTGATCCCCAAGGCGGAAGAGCCGGCGCCGGACGTGGATTCCGCTCAGCGCGACGAAGAGGAGCGCATGCTGGCCGAAGCCGGCCGCACCGATTCGTCGGCGCCGCGTCGAGATCCCGAAGAGGTAGCACTCGAGCTGCTACAGAACGAACTGGGCGCCCGCCGCATCGACAACGGCTGACCGCAATCAGGCTAGGGCTGCCACCATGGCCGCAGCGGCAGGCTGTGGTCGCCCCACTCGTCTACGTTGGCCGCCAGCACGTGATGCAGCTGAAGGTTGTTGCGTTCGAAGGCCACCCGTGACGCAGCCATGTACAGACCCCACACCTTGGCGGTGGGCAAGCCGACCTCGGTTACCGCGGTGTCCCAGTGCTCGACCAGGTTGCGGCACCAGTCACGCAGCGTCATCGCGTAGTGATGCCGGAAGTTCTCCGTGTGCAGAACCTCCAAACCGGCGTCTTGGGCCTCGGTGATGATGCGTCCCGAGCCGGTCAGCTCCCCGTCGGGGAACACGTAGCGGTCGGTGAATCCGCCGGCAAAGGAGGTCGATTTGTTGTCGTGGCGGGTAATGCAGTGATTGAGCAGCAGCCCACCGGTGCGCAACTTCGACTTGAGGAAGCCGAAGTAGGCAGGGTAGTTCTTGACGCCGATGTGCTCGGTCAGCCCAATCGAAGAAACGGCGTCAAATCCCGCCTCTTGCACGTCGCGGTAGTCGGAGTGCCGCACTTCAGCAAGGCTCGTCAGCTCTTCATCATGGATCGCGTTTTGCGCCCACTTCGCCTGCTCGGCCGACAGGGTGGCACCGATCGCCCGGACACCGCGCTGCGCGGCGTACCGCACCATGCCGCCCCAGCCGCAGCCGACGTCGAGCAACCGGTCACCGGGCTTTAGCCGCAGCTTATCGAAGATCAGCCGGTACTTGTTCTCCTGGGCCTCTTCCAGCGTC
>DATIOT010000503.1:0-11435 GCA_035472875.1 Mycobacterium sp. | reverse complement strand
GAGAAGGAGAACAAATCAGACGCCGCCTTTAAGGCGGTTGTCGCTCTTGCATAGCATCCTGCAATTGGCTGCGATGGTCTTACCGCCCTCGTGCCACGGCGTGATGTGGTCAGCCTCCATTTCGGCTAACTCGAAGTGTTCTCCGCAGACCGGGCAATACCCCTGCTGGCGCTCATAGGCTTCGCGCTTCTGGTTGTCCGTGAAGGCGCGGATGCTCAGATTACGCTCCTGGCCATCAAGTACGTACACGTAGATTCCGCGCTTCTTCGTTACATCGTCATCGGTCATAAGTGCGGCTATCCGGCCTTCGAGTACAACCGGATCGAGTTCGGTGTCCTTGAATACGTTGTAGAGCCGGCCCCAATCGACCGACTTCATCTCCTTCCGTACCGTCGGGAAGTCGCGAGGGGCCGTCGCCATTTTCTCCCCTGCGTGATAGATCAGGGCGGCACGCGATCTGCGGGACCCGTGCCTCGGGGCGGGGTCTGGGGTCGGATTCCGCGGATGTGTGTGGTAGGAGCAGGTCGGTTGTGAGATTCTGCGAGGGTGTCCGCTCCTGCGGCGGCCGCTCCTTCGGGGGTGGTGACGTTTCTGTTCACCGATGTCGAGGGTTCGACCCGTCGGTGGGAGTCTGACGCGGATGCGATGCGGGGGGCGCTCGCCGCTCACGACAGGGTGTTGCACACGGCAATCGAGGCGCACTGGGGCTGGTTGTTCAAACACACCGGCGACGGCGTGTGCGCCGCGTTCGCCTCGCCCAGGTCAGCGGTGGAAGCGGCGGTGGCCGCGCAGCGGGAGCTGGAGTTGCCGGTGCGGATGGGCATCGCGACCGGCGAAGCAGAACTCCGCGAGGGCGACTACTTCGGTGCCGTGCTGAACCGTGCGGCGCGGGTGATGGCCGCTGGGCACGGCGGTCAGGTCCTTGTGGCCGACTCGACGGCGGGTCTGCTCAGCGGAGTGGATCTGCTGGATCTGGGGCCGCGACGGTTGAGGGATGTGCCGGTTCCGGTCGGGCTGTTCCAGGTCCGAGCGGCGGGCTTGCAGACGGAGTTTCCGCCGCTGCGGGCGTTGGACACAACGCCGGGGAATTTGCGGCCTCCCACCACCAGCTTGATTGGGCGCGAATCCGAGGTGGCCGAGATCGGGGACGCAGTCAAGGCGCATCGGTTGGTGACGCTGACCGGGGTCGGCGGGGTCGGCAAGACCCGCCTGGCAACCGAAGTCGCCGGGCAGCTGGTCGACGAATATCCCGACGGGGTCTGGTTTTTCGAATTGGCCGCAGTCACTGATCCGGCGGCGGTACCCGACGCCGTCGCGGCGGTGTTGGGCATCACCCAGCAACTGGGTAAGACCGTCAGCGAGTCGGTGGCCGCTGCGTTGGAGGGCAGACTCCGGCTGTTGGTGATCGACAACTGCGAGCACGTTCTCGCCGCCGCCGCCGACCTGATTGAAGCGATCCTGGCGCACTCGGCGACAGTACGAATCCTCGCCACCAGCCGCGAGGGACTCGGAGTCCGCGACGAGCAGGTGTGGCCGGTGCGCTCTCTGGACGCCGCATCGGGAATCGACTCGGCGGCGGTGAGCCTGTTCGTCGAACGCGCTCAAGGCATGGCGCCGAGCTTCTCGATGGCCGACGGCGATGAAGCCGCCGCAGTCACGGAGATTTGTCAGCGCCTGGACGGGATTCCCTTGGCCATCGAGTTAGCGGCCTCGCGGATGGCGTCGATGACCGCCAGTGAAATGCGTGACCGCCTGGATCACCGGTTCCGGCTGCTGGTCGGCTCGCGGCGCGGCCTGGAACGCCACCACACGCTGCGCCACGCGATGGCCTGGTCCTACGACCTTCTCGACGACACCGAAAAGACAGTGCTGGACCGCTGTTCGGTCTTCGCGGGCGGATTTGACCTGCAAAGCGCCTGCGCGGTAGCCGGATCAGATGACCTCGACGAGTACGCCATCCTCGAGGTACTCGACGCTCTTGTGCGCAAGTCGCTGCTGATCGCTGACAGGTCGGCGGGGCGGACCCGGTTTTCGATGCTGGAGACGATCCGCCAGTTCGCCGAGGAACAGCTCGTCGCCCATGGCGAAGCATCCCAGATTCGGGCCGCCCACTCGCGCTACTTCGCCGGACGCGAAGCCGACATCCTGGCCCTGTGGGACAGCCCCCGCCAGCGTGAGGCCTACGACTGGTTCAGCGTCGAGCTGGCCAATCTCCGCGCCGCGTTTCGGTGGGCCGCCGACCACGGCGATCTGGATGTCGCCGCCACCATCGCCACCTATGTAGGGTTCCTCGGAGCTTGGGTCCAAACCTTTGAGCCGATAGCCTGGGCTGAAGAGCTGATCGAGCCCGCCCGCGTCGCCGACCACCCGCGGCTGGCGTTCCTGTACGTGATGGCGTCGCTGTGCTACACGACCGGACGGATCGAGGCGGCTGTCGGCTACAGCGACGCCGGGCAGATCGTTCTCGGCAGGAGTCGCGATGCGCTGCCGGGCGGCATCGAAGCCGTGCTTGGACTTGTATACCTAGCCCTCGGGCAGCCCGAGCGGATGGCCGAGTGGTGCCGCGCCCAGCTCGCACGCCGCCGCGACACCCCGGTCTTCATCCGGGCACGGCTGGTTATCGCCCTTGCAGTGGCCGGTTCGGGTGGGGAGGCGATGGATTCCGCGGATGGCCTGATCGAGGCTGCGGAGGCAACAGGCAACCCGTCCGTGCTCACGTTGGCGCTCTACGCCTACGGTTTAGCTTTCCGTGACGCGGATCCCTTCCGGGCGCTTAACGCCCTGGGCCGGGGTCTGGTGATCGCTCAAGACAGCGGCAACCGCGCCCAAGCGTCAGTCCTGGCGAACGGTCTGGCCCTACTTGAGGCCGAGCACGGCGACCCGATGGCCGCATTCGATCACCTCACTTTGGCGATCCGCAACTTTCACAATGCGGGCGACACCACGACGATCCGCGGCCCGCTGGCCAACCTCGCCGTTCTTTTCGACCGGCTCGAACGCTACGAACCGGCGGCCACTATCGCCGGGTTCGCCGTCAGCCCCTTGACCGCAGCGTCCTTATCCGAACTCAGTACCGCGATCACCCATCTACGCGAGGTCCTCGGCGACCCGACCTACGAATCGCTCGCCCGCAAGGGTGAGACGATGACTACTGCCGCCATGGTGACCTACGCCTACGACCAAATCGACCAGGCCCGAAGAGAACTCGAACACCCCAGCTGAATGCCCCCTCAGGAGTGGAGGCGCTCGGCGAGAGGGAACTGGCAAAGTCCTCCCGCGCCGGAGGCGCAGGAGCGGTGAACCGGCGGAACGCTCTCCCCGCAACAGGCGAGCAAAAAAAATGCGGTGTCCACAGTTGTGTGGACACCTGGCAAACGCGCGTTTTCACGAAAAGCGTTGCGCGCCAAGCCCCTCCGAGTGTTTGCTGGGCCGCTGCGTGTCCGCAGGTGGACACCGCCGGCAGCAGGGAAAATGACCACTATGACCAAGCGGCCGTCGCGGCGGCGCACCGATCACGAGCTGCGGGGCCAGTATCGGGCGCTGCGGGCGCAGATGTTGCGCCGGTGGGCGGCTGAGCGGGCGCAGTGCTGGTTCGGCTGTCCGGGTCGCCTGGATTTCACGTTGCCCTACCCGGACCCGCGGTCGGTCACCGTGAATCACATCACCCCGGTCGGCGCCGAATCGGGCATCCACGAGCTGGATACTCGAAACTTCGCGCCGGCTCATCTGCGCTGTAACCAGATCGGCGCGGCGGCGTTCGCCGACGGGGACCCCGGCGAGGTTTTAGACACGGGCCGCGCGACTGAGGACTGGACCTGACTGCCGACGCGGGTCTTGCGTGCGGTGCGGCCGTACCTGCATTCGCTGGCGCTCCGTAGCCAGATGTGGTGGCGGCCGATCACGGCGTAGACGCCGTCGGCGGTGAGTTGGTCGAGGCGTGCGGTCGCCTGCGCTTGGGTGGCGAGAATGTCGACGATGGTGTTCTCGCCTTCGCGGTAGGCGACGGTGAACGTCGGGATCGCGGTGCGTAGGTGGTCGTCGAGGTCGGCGGTGTGTTCGTCGTCGGTGCCGTCGAAGAAGACGATTTCGCTCATGACTGATCCCTCTTCAGCCGCACGCCGAGTTGGAGCGGGCCGCGGTTGCGGCGCCGGATCATCCGGGTCTCGACGAGGCCCGCGGCTTCGAGCGTGTGCACCGCACGCCGGGTGGACTCCACGTCGGACGGCAGCGGCCCGCTGGGCTCACCCGTCCGCAGGTTGGTGCCGCGGGCCAGCTCGCTGATCGTCACCCACTCCGGGTAGCGGTCGCGCATCGACTCCGGCACGTCGACGTATTCGGGGGCGCCGAGAATCCATGCGGTGCCATCGGCATGGCGCAGCGTGACCTGGTCGCCTTCGGCCGGGATGCCACGGCGCGATCCGCGGTAGCGCACCATGCGGTTGTAGTTGGGCCGTGTCCACGGCTCGTCGCGATGGATGGCGAGCCGGGCGAGGATGGTGCGCTGGCGGTCGCCCAGCCCCTTAGACACGGCACCCGCTTAAGTGTTGGAAAGGATCTTCTCCAACACTTATCCAGTGCTGCGTTAAGTGTTGGAGCATCGACACTCCAACACTTAACTCTGGGCGTGGCAGCGCGCTCATGGCCGGTTCTGCAGGTCGCGGAACACCTGCCAGGGCAGGGTGGGGCTGCCCAGCCGCGGGTTGTTGCGGATCACGTCGTGGGGAATCTCGGCGGGCGGCACGCCGGCGTCGTACATGCCGCCGACAACGGCGGGGTCCGGGCCGGGCTGATCGCCGCCGGGGTCGGCGTAGGCCGGGGCGGCCGCCGCGATGGTCAGCGCCGCGATGGCGGTCACACGGGCGATGGTTCTCATGGGAACAGTCCTTTGCGTCGTGGACGTTGCGGACTGTCTGATCTCGTCGACGGTCATGATGCTCCTTCGTGGGTTTCACCTCGACAACCCTGACCACACTGACCACCACCGGTCGGTCGGGACCTGGCGGCTGGCCGGCAGCCGGACTCCCCGACGATCTGGGGCTTGCCGTGGACGCCTTCTCGACCGGAGGGAGCTTGGCCGACATCACCGGTGCGGGCTTATCGCGCACCATGGTGAATATCGTGACCAGCACAGCCAGGGCAGCCACCACCGCTAATGCGATGGCACCGGCGCGGCCCGGATCGGCACGCAGCCTGGCCACCCAGCCGCCGCGCTGGGGACTGTCGGGAAGCCACCGCGGCAGCAACGAATTCTGGTCGTCATCTGCCGCGTCCTGGCCTGGCCCCAATTCCTCGGAGTCGGCGTGCGAATCGGTATCCGGGTCAGCACCGAGTCGCCGATGCAATCGCTCGGACGGAAGTTCTGTTCGCATGCGCTCGACGGTAGGAGCGGCGACCGCCACAACGGCCGGTCCAACGGCGCCACGACGTCCGCTTGTGGATTAACCCGAGGCTGTGCACAAGCACCGCACGGGATGGGTCAAGATGGAACCCGGAGCGAACGACCAGGACCGGATGCCCGTTGCCTTCACCCGGGTCGCCACGTTCGCCCAGACGACAGGAGGCTGCCATGAAACTGGCGCTCACGACGGAGGAAGTCGCGTTCCGCGACGAGCTTCGCACCTTCTACAGCACCCAGATCCCCGAGGAACTCCGCGAGGCGATGCGGCAGGGCGCGCCGGTGACTAAGGACCAGCTCGTCACCAGCCACAAGATCCTGAACGAGCACGGGCTGGCGGTACCCAACTGGCCGGTCGAATGGGGTGGCAAGGACTGGACGCCGACCCAGTACCAGATCTGGGCCGACGAGATGCAACTGGCGTGCGTCCCGGAACCGCTGAACTTCAACGTCAAGATGGTCGGCCCGGTGATCGCCGAATTCGGGTCCCAGGAGATCAAGCAGCGCTTCCTGCCGCCGACGGCCAGCATCGACATCTGGTGGTGCCAGGGATTCTCCGAGCCGGAAGCCGGCTCCGACCTCGCGTCGCTACGCACCACCGCCGTCCGGGACGGCGACAGCTACGTCGTCAACGGACAGAAGACGTGGACAACGCTGGGCCAGTATGCGGACTGGATCTTCTGCCTGGTCCGCACCGACCCACAGGCGCCCAAGCGCCAGGCCGGCATTTCATTTCTGCTGATCGACATGGCAACGCCCGGCATCACGCTGCGGCCGATCAAGACGATCGACGGTGGCCGCGAAGTCAACGAGGTCTTCTTCCAAGACGTTCGGGTACCCGCCGATCAGCTTGTGGGAGAAGAGAATCAGGGCTGGACATACGCGAAGTTCCTGCTGGGCAACGAGCGCACCGGCATCGCCGGGGTCGGCCGGACCAAGGTCCGCCTCGCCGAAGTGAAAAAACACGCCACCCAGACCGGTTTTCTCGACGACCAACTGTTCGCGGCACGCCTGGCCGAGGCCGAAAACGAGTTGCTGGCACTGGAACTCACGCAGTCTCGAGTAACCACGGACAGCGCGGACGGTAAGCCCAACCCGGCATCGTCGGTGCTCAAGATGCGCGGCAGCCAATTGCAGCAGATCGCGACCGAGCTGCTCGTCGAGGTGGCTGGTCCCGACGCGCTGCCGGTCGACGGTGACGACATCGCGTCACCACCGTGGGCGCAGTCCAGTGCCCCGCGCTACCTCAACTACCGCAAGACATCGATCTACGGCGGCAGCAGCGAAGTGCAGCGCAACATCATCGCATCCACCATTCTGGGATTGTGAGGCAGCCATGGACTTTCAGCTGAGCGACGAGCAGGCCCTGCTCCGCGACACCACCCGCGACCTCCTGTCACGCACCTATGATCCGGAGAGCCGCAACAAGATCATCGAGACCGATCTCGGCTGGAGCCGCGAGGTCTGGAGCCAGCTCGCCGACACCGGGATTCTGGGCCTCGGGTTCGATCCGGAAGAGGCGGGCCAGATCGAGATCATGGTGGTGCTCACCGAGATTGGGCGGCGATTGGCGCCCGAGCCCGTCGTGCACGCCGCCCTGGCGCCCGGTGCGCTGATCGCCGAACGCGGCAGCGACGCGCAAACGCAACTGCTCGACGAGGTCGCAGCGGGTCACAAGTTGCTCGCGTTCGCCCATTTGGAAACCGGCCACCGGAAACCGACCGCGGCCGTCGCCACTCAGGCTGCGCGGCAAGGCGATTCGTGGACCCTGACCGGAACGAAGAATCCGGTCCCGGCCGGTGACTGTGCCGACATGCTGGTGGTCAGCGCCGCACTGCCGGACGGCGGCACCGGATTGTTCTTGGTGGACAGTGAGGCCGTGAACCGGCACCCCTACCCGACGTTCGACGGTCAGCGCGGCGCTCAGATTGACCTGAACTCTGCGCCCGCCGAGCCCCTTGGCGACGCGGTGGACGCCTCACCCGCCATCCGCGATGCCATCGTCCGTATTCAGTCCGCGTTGTGCGCCGAAGCCGTCGGCGCAATGGAGGAAGCGCTGCGCCTCACCACCGATTACCTCAAGACCCGCAAGCAGTTCGGCGTCACGCTCAACAAATTCCAGGCGCTCACCCAGCGCGCCGCCGACATGTACGTCTCGCTGGAATTGGCTCGCAGCATGAATTTCTACGCCGCGATGTCGATCGCCGACGGCAACCTCGACCCGCTGATCGCGTCGCGGGCCAAGCTGCAGATCGGCCGGTCCGGACGGCATATCGCGCAGGAGTCCATCCAGATGCACGGCGGCATCGGCATGACGGCGGAATATCCGGTCGGCCACTACGCCGCCCGGCTCACCGCGATCGAACACACCTTGGGCTCCTCGCAGGATCACCTGCAGGTCCTGATTGACCACATCGCCGACTACGACTTGGCCCGGCTCTAGAGCAGGCGGAGTGCATGGCCGAGCTCTCCGCCAGGGCCGTCGAGTTCCTGTCGGCCGGCACCCGCACCGGGATGCTGGGTTACGTTGCCACAGACGGCAGACCGCTGGTCGCGCCGGTGTGGTTTGTCGTCGACGATGGCCAGCTGGCGTTCAACACCGGCCGTGACACATCGAAAGGCCGTGCCGTGGCGCGTGATCCGAGAGTTGTGATTTGCGTGGACGACCCCCACCCGCCCTATTCGTTCGTGCAGGTGCAGGGTGTGGCGACGGTGACCGAGGATCCGCAGGACGTGCTGGACATCGCGACCAGGACCGGCGCACGGTACATGGGCGCCGACCGCGCCGACGAGTTCGGCCGCCGCAACTCCGGTCCCGGCGAGCTGGTGGTGCGAGTCAGCCCGACCAAAGTCATCGCCGGATTCGATATCAGCGACTGATTCCCCGCAAGCGCTCAGAACCCGAAAGGAGTTTCGGCGGGAAAACCGCCGGCGACTGCCGCGCTAAGGGTGACGCGGCACCCTTGTAGACGCTGTGAAGAGTTTCGTCGCGCGTGTGGAAATCCGTACCGGACATGTTGTTTCGTTCAGTCATTAGGTAGGCTCGGGCGCACCGACGGATTCCACCCCGTCCGACTGTGGGCTCGACTGTGGGCCCGACGACTCTGAGTCCAACTCCGGCAGCTGACTGGCCAGATACTCGGCGAGCCCCCCGATCGTCGGGTAGTCGAATACCGCGGTTGCGTTGATCGTGAAGGCGCCACCGAACTGGCTATGCAACCGGTTGCGGAGTTCGACCGCCATCAGTGAATCCGTACCCAGATCCAGGAACCGATTGGTTGCGGCGGGCGGTTGCGCGAGCCGCAGGAAACCCTGCACTTCGCGCTGCTGGAATTCGGTGAGGAAACTGGCGCGCTGCGCCACCGGTATCTCCTGCAGTTGCCGGAGCAACTCACTATCGCCGGTTGCCTCCCCGACGGCACTCGGCAACACGAGGTCGAGAATCGGCGGACGAGAATCGCCCAGCAGCTTCGCGGCACGCTGCCAGTTGGCCTTGATGACGGTTGCCTGTCCAGTTCCGCTGGCGACAACCTCGGCGAGCGCGTTGAGGGCGGCCGTCGGTTCCAGCGGAATTAATCCTTGCGCACCGATATTGGCGCGCGCGGCCTCCGAAGAGGCCATACCCCCCTGGGCCCAGGGACCAAAGTTGACCCCGGTTGCCGGCAAGCCTCGCGCCGTTCGTTCCGCGACCAGCCCGTCGAGCAGCGCATTGGCCGTCGAGTAGTTGGCCTGGCCGGGTGAACCCAGCAGGCTGGACACCGAAGAGGACACGATGAAGAAGTCGAGGTCGTCGTTCTTCGTCAATCGGTCTAGGTAGTTGGCACCGAACGCCTTGGGCACCAACGTCGTCCGGAAACGCTCCAGGCTCTGCTGGGACAGCAGCGCGTCGTCGAGCACGCCCGCCAAATGCGCCACTCCCGCGAGCGGAGGCAGCCCCGCGCGGATCCGCTCCAGCAGCCTTTCGACTCCGGACTCGTCGCCGACATCGGCCGCGAAGGTGTGGACGCGGCACCGGTAGCGCTCAGTGATGTCGTCGATTGCCCGTTGCGCGTCCGCGTCGGGCGCACGCCGGCTGGTCAGTACGATGTCACCGGCACCGTGTTGGGCCAGATAGGCCGCCATGTGCAGGCCGATTGCACCGAGTCCACCGGTGATCAGATAGCTCCGATCGCCACGCGGCTGTAGTGGGTTCGGCATTTGCAGCACGATCTTCCCGATATGCCGCGCTTGCTGCATGCGGCGAAACGCCGTCTTCGCCTCAGTGAGCGGGTAGATCTCGGCGGGTAGCGGCGTCCACTCGCCACTGGCCAACCCGTCTGACACCTCGGTCAGCAGGTTATGAATATGCTCGGGTTCTTGCACGCAGGCCCAGTCCAACGCGACAATCTCGTAGGCGATATCGGGGCGGGCCGCCGTCATCTGCTCCGGAGTCCAGATGTCTCGCTTGGCGATCTCGATGAAACGGCCATTTTGGGCGGTGGCCCGTACGGTCGCCTCGACAAACCCCTCATTGGTCAGGCTGTTCAGCACCACGTCGACGCCGGCACCGTCGGTGTCGGCAAGGATCTGGTCGGCGAAATCCGTACTGCGCGAGTCGTAGACATATTCCACACCCAGCTTGCGCAGTGTCGCGCGTTTGTAGGTGCTCGCAGTGGCGAAGACGATCGCACCGTGCCGTTGCGCCAGCTGGATGGCGGCCAATCCGACACCACCGCTCGCCGCGTGAATGAGCACACGGTCACCGGGCTTCAGCTGCGCCCAGTCGAACGCGAGTCGGGCCGTGAGCGCCGCAGCGGGAATGGTGGCCGCCGCTACCGCGCTCAGCCCGTCGGGCAGCGGCGCCAGCAACTGAACCGGCACATTGAACCGGCTGGCGAACGCGCCCTGCATGAAGCCATAGACGCGTTGGCCGACCTCGAGTCCGGTGACGCCACTACCTAACTGTGTGACGGTGCCGGCAAAGTCGCCGCCGAGCGGGCCCGGATCGCCCGGGTAGAGGCCCAGCACATTGAGCACCTCCCGGAAGTTCAAACCACCGGCCTCAACCCGGACCTGCACACAGCCCTCGTCCGGCGGCGGCGCTTCCTTCTCGATCAGACGCAGGTTATCGATCGCGCCGCGTTCAGTGGGCGCCAGGACGTAATCGGTTCCACGCGGTACCGCGAGATGACCGCCGCGCGCCCATGGCAGTAACCGGGACGTCAAGAACTTTCCTTGCCGCAGTGCGAGTTCGGGTTCGTCGATCGGTGCGCCGAGAAGACCGGCCAGCGAGTGCACGGCCTGCTCTGATCCGTCGCAATCGACCAGCCTGCAGCGCAGGGCCGGTTCCTCGTTGACGATGGTGCGCCCGAGTCCCCACAGCGCCGCCTGCACCGGGTCGACGGGCTCGCCGGATTCGGTTGCCACGGCCCGTTCAGTGATGATCCACAGACCACCGGGAAGTTTGACCGCCTCATCGGTCTGCAGGGTATGCACTGCACTGAGCAGGTGGGCGATCTCGGTTTCCAGCCGCGCCGCAGATTCAGCGCTCGACTCTTCTGCACTCCGTCCGGAGGCGCGCCAGACGATGCCGGCGAACGGCACGCCGCGCTCTCGAGCCTGTGCCAGCAGCTGCCCCAAGGGCTCCGGATCCACTGAAATCGAGGCCCGGTCAAAAGAGATGCAGCCCGGCAGGTCGGCTGCCAGTTCGTCGAATCCGGCAACTAGCCAGGTGCCGTTCACGTTTCCGGCAGTATCACCGCTCGACGGCTGAGGCGGCACCTCGTGCCAGCCGAGGGTATACAGCAGCCGGGTGGCATCGCCGCCGAGCCCGCGCAACAACGCCTCCCGGGGCGCGCGTTTGACCGTGAACTCGCGAACCCCGCCCAGATGGCGACCATCCCGATCCACGAAATCAATATCAAAGACTTGGGTTTCGCTGTCCAGGGCGCTGGTACGCCACCTCCCGCGACAATAAAACCGCCGAGGCATCTTCTCCCGCACTGCCACTTGCCCGTACCGCAACGGCAACAACAGATCGTTGATCCCCTGTTCGGCCGCG
>DATIOT010000502.1:0-5240 GCA_035472875.1 Mycobacterium sp. | reverse complement strand
GTCAGCCCGGTGACGCGACGGGATCGGATCTTGCCGCGCTCAGAGATGAATATCCGCAGCGTGCTGCTGTCTTTGTAGTCGACAGTGTTGAGGCCGAGCCTATTCAACAGGTTCCTCTTTTTGTCTGTTGGCTGCCGCGGGATGGCCCGGGTCGAGCGCTGCGATCTGCCGGCCATCTACCAACTCGCTTTGCGCACACCGGGAAGTTGGCCCCGATCGGCAAGTTCACGCACCCGCACCCGCGATAACCCGAACTTGCGTAGGTGCCCGCGCGGACGACCGTCGATCGAGTCGCGGTTCCGCAGCCGCACCGGACTTGCGTCGCGGGGCTGGCGGGCAAGTGCCTGCTGCGCGGCGAGGCGTTGTTCGGGGGTGCTGGCCGGTGATCGGATGATCTCTTTGGGCTCGGCACGCCGCTCCGCATAGCGTGCCACAACAGTGCGGCGCTGACTGTCCTTGATGATCTTGGATTTCTTGGCCATCAGCGTTCTTCCCGGAACTCGACGTGTCGGCGGATTATCGGGTCGTACTTCTTCAGCGTGAGCCGGTCAGGATCGTTGCGGCGGTTCTTGCGGGTGATGTAGGTATAGCCCGTGTTCGCGCTGGAGCGCAGCTTGACGATGGGCCGAATCTCGTTGCGCGCCATCAGATGCGCTGACCCGATCGGCGCAGCCGGGCAACGACAGCCTCGATGCCGTCGCGATCGACGACCTTGATCCCCTTGGCGCTCACCCGCAGGGTTATCCGGCGGCCCTCCGAGGGCAGGTAGTACGTCTTGGTCTGGATGTTAGGCGACCACCGGCGCGGGGTTCGGCGGTGCGAATGCGACACCGAGTTACCGAATCCCACTGTGCGGCCGGTGACCTGGCACCGCGCTGGCATAGCACCTCCTTGGACTTATTGAAAATCGTTTTCACAAAACCTGCGACGCACTGTACCGTGACTTAGGCACTATTGAAAACCATTTTCAACAAGGAGCTGGGATGCGGACTCCCGTGGTGCTGGTGGCGGGCCAGGGCGACACCGACGCAGTGACAGGCGCTCTGTTGCGTCGACCGGGCTCCGTGGTCGTCGAGCACCGGTTTGACGGGCACGTGGTGCGCCGGACGACGATCACGTTGCGCCATGGCGAACTAACCACTGCCGAGGACGTACTGGAGTTGGCGCATGGGTGTGTGGCCTGCACCGTTCGCAATGACTTGCTGGTACTGCTGCGCAAATTGCACCGCTGCGATGGGGTCGACCGCATCGTCGTTCACCTGGCTCCGTGGCTTGAACCCGAACCCATCTGCGTGGCGATCGACCATGTTCGCGTGCGGGTTGGTCCCGGCTATCTCGACGGCCCGGCTGCCCTGGACGTGGCGGTCGCCGGAGTGGTGACGTGCATCGATTCAGGCAATTGGCTGACGCAGGCGCTAGGGGATGGTGATCTGCCGGACGGGCGCACGGTGGCACAGGTGGTCGTCGCCCAAGCCGAGTTCGCCGACCTCCTGGTGCTGACCCGCCCGGAGCCCATGACGCTGGCCGTACTGCGCCGGCTTGCTCCCCGAGCGCGGATCACCGTGGGGCTCGGCCGCGTCGAGATGGCACTGGCACACCTGGAAGACGACTCCCGGCGCGGCCGTAGCGATCATCCGCACGGTTGGCTGCTGGCCGGCCTGCCTCCGCTGGGCACCGACGGGGTGGTCCGGATTGTCGAGTTCAATGCCCGCCGCCCTTTTCACCCTGAGCGGTTGCATTCCACGGTGGATGTGTTGCTGGCCGGGGTGGTGCGCAGCCGTGGGCGGCTGTGGCTGGCCAATCGTCCTGACCAGGCTATGTGGCTGGAATCCGCCGGCGGCGGTCTGCGAGTTGCCTGCGCGGGAAAGTGGCTGGCGGCCATGACCGCAGCGGAGGCGGCCAATGTCGACGCGGAACGGCGCATCTTCGCTGAGCTGCAGTGGGAGTACCGGTTCGGCGATCGGCACACGGCGATGACGGTGCTGGTCTGCGGCGCACAGCCCGCCGAGATTCTCGACGCTCTGAATGGCGCGCTGCTCACCGATGATGAGATGGCTGCATCGCAGGAGTGGAGCCGCTACCAGGACCCCTTCGGTGATTGGCATGAGGACCCCTGCGACGAAACCTCCGGTCTGGCAGAAGAAGTCTCGTCAGACCGCGACGGCCGCCTAGAACCGTGAAATGACGCCGCCCGCTCACTCGGCGATCATCCCGACGTCATAGCTAATGTCGGGCCGAAGCGTCGGCTCGGACTGCGATGTGGTCTGCTAGCTCTACCAGTCGAGGCGCACGGTAAAGCCAGAGCCGCACCTCGACGTTCAGTCCTAGTGAATGCGGCAGCGAAGGTGAACGTAATAGCGCAGGCCATCGACCGATTGGCCAACCCGGCGCGGGTGTCGGATCCCGACAAGCTGCGCAACGCCGTTTCCGGCAAAACCGTGCTGGTGACCGGCGCATCCTATGGAATCGGCGAGGCGACGGCCCGCAGACTGGCCGCGGCGGGAGCGACCGTCGTGGTTGTCGCCCGATCCGCGGAAAGGCTCGATGACCTCGCGGCATCGATCAACGCCGGCGGCGGTCAAGCGTTCGCTTACCCCACTGATCTCACCGACGAGGCCGCCGTCAGTGTGCTGACCAAGCAGGTCACCGAGAACCACGGCCCGGTCGACATCGTGGTGAGCAATGCCGGCAAATCATTGCGCAGATCGCTGCATCACCAATACGACCGACCCCATGACTTTCAGCGCACGATCGACATCAACTACTTGGGACCGATCTGGCTGCTACTAGGACTGTTACCGGCCATGCGTGAAAGCGGCGGCGGTCACATCGTGAACGTTTCGAGTGTCGCGGTACGTGTCGTACCCGGTCCGCAATGGGGCGCCTACCAGGCGTCCAAGGGGGCTTTTGATCGTTGGCTGCGCAGCGTGGCACCGGAACTGCATGCCGACGGTGTGTATGTCACGTCGGTCTACTTCGCGCTGGTCCGCACCCGGATGATCGCACCCACACCGCTCCTGGGCAGACTTCCCGGCTTGTCTCCGGATCAGGCCGCCGACGCGATCGCGAAAGCGATCATTGAGCGGCCCCGTACCAACGAACCGCCCTGGGTGTGGCCGGCCGAGCTGGCTTCGGTGCTGCTGGCCGGGCCCGCCGAGCGTGCTGCCCGGCTCTGGCACCGCCGATTCTTCGCCAATTCCAGTGGCCAAAAGGACCACCAATGACCGACAGCGTGGTGGCCACGACGGCGCGGGCACTGGTGTCATCCGGACTGCTGAGTCCGCCCGCGCCGGTCGCGGTGTTCCGGCTCATCCGCGAGGTGTATCGGGGTGGCACGAATCTTTACACCCTGCTCGCCGTCGCGGCGGCTCGATGGCCGGACCGCACCGCGATGATCGACGATGACGGTGCTATCAGCTACCGCGAACTGCAGTCGCAGACCGAATCGCTGGCGCGCGAGCTCTCCCGTGATGGTGTTGGGGCGGGCCAGGCGGTGGGGATCATGTTCCGCAATGGACGCAACTTCGCTACGGCGGCGTTCGCCGCCGCCCTGGTCGGTGCCGACGTCGTGCTGGTGAATACCGAGTTTCGCACCAATGCGCTTGCCGGCGCGTTGAGTACACACCAGATCACAACGATGTTCTGCGACAACGAGTTTGCCGAACGGATACGCGACGCAGGTGAATCCATCAAGGCGATCGATCCGGCAACCATCCAGGCCCAACCGGGCGAGTCGCGACCCAAGGTCGTCGCATCAGGCCGGCTCGTTCTGCTGACCGCGGGCACTACCGGTGTGCCCCGGGGCGTCCCGCGCACACCGCGGATGAGCTCGGGAATAGGCGTCGGCATGACGATCCTCGAGCGCACCGGGCTGCGCGTTGGGTCGCGAATCGCGGTGGCGGTGCCAATGTTTCACGGGCTGGGCCTCGGCATGCTGATGCTTACCGTAAGCCTGGGCGGTACGATTCTGACCCGTCGGCGCTTTGACGCCGAAGCCGCACTCGCGCAGGCGTCACTGCAGCGCGCCGACGCAATGGACGTGGTCCCGATCATGCTGGCGCGCATCCTGGACCTGCCCCAACGGGTGCGGGCGCGAAATCCGTTGTCGTCCTTACGGGCGGTGATATCCAGTGGAGACCGGCTTGAACCCAGCCTGGCCCGCCGGTTCATGAATGCCTACGGCGACATCCTCTACAACGGCTACGGCTCCACCGAGGTCGGCATCGGAGCTCTGGCAACGCCGATCGAGTTGCGGCATGCCCCGGAAACGGTGGGGCGGCCGGTCGCCGGGTGCCGGTTGCGCATCCTCGACAGAAACGGCAGGTCGGTCGGGCCGCGCGTGACCGGCCGGATCTTCGTCGGCGGTGAGCTGGGGGCAGAGGGTTACACAGGCGGTGGCGCCAAAGCCGTGATCGACCGCTTTACCAGCACTGGTGACATGGGCTATCTCGACAATTCGGGTCGGCTGTACATCGTTGGCCGCGAAGACGACATGATCGTCTCAGGCGGTGAGAACGTCTATCCGCGCGCGCTGGAAAACGCGCTTGCCGAACACCCCGACGTTGCCGAGACCGCCGTCATCGGCGTCCCTGATGAGCAGTTCGGCCGACGGCTGGCCGCGTTCGTGGTTCCGCGTCCGCGGCGCGGCGTCAACGAGGCAGGGTTACGAGAGTACTTGAAGGGCAAGGTCTCTCGCTTTGAACAGCCCAGGGACATCCACGTCGTGAGCAGCATTCCGCGCAATCCCGCCGGCAAGGTCATGCGCAAGGAGTTGTCGACCTAGCCGGGCGGGGAACGCCAGCGGCGATTCAGGGCCGGAACGGTTGCCAGGAGTCTTCCGGCTGCGCGAGACGGTCGGCGATGACAGTCAGCGTTTCCAGGTTATGGCCGTATCCGAGATGACTGCTGTGGACTTCGACGTTTTCCGTAAGCGGCGCCGGCAGGCTGGTGCAGCACTGCCAGGCCACGATCCCGTCAGTCTTGCTGTAGATGCACGTGGTGGGCACGGTCAACGGCTGCTCGCGGCGGATCCGCGCCGCTTCGGCGACCGCCGCGGCATCGGTGTCGCGGTTAAGTAGTTGCCATACCCGCCAGGCGGTGCTGGCCCGATGGTTCCCGCGAAATGGGGATCCCAGGGTGATCACCGAGCGGACGGCGTCGGGGAAAGCGCGTGCCAGTTCGCGGGCATAAATTCCTCCGGCGCTCCAGCCGATGATGCTGACCCGACGCCCGTCGGCTCG
>DATIOT010000501.1:0-6409 GCA_035472875.1 Mycobacterium sp. | reverse complement strand
TGGAGCGGGCGCGATGAACGACGTTCGCATGGTTCAAGCACGCCAAGAGATCTGCAGCGTCAGTCATCGCCAAGTTTGTGCCGCAGGCAGCCAACGTGCTGCTGGGACGCGGTCGCCATTACCGCATCCGTGGTTACTACTTTCCTTAGGTGTCCAAGTTCGTGCTCGCGGTGAGTTGCTCCCATTTCCCGATCTCGTCCGCGCGCGCGTCTGCGACGTAGCGATACAGGGCTAGAGCGTCGGACCCGAGGAGCAGGAATCCCGGGGGCTCACTTGATTCGACGGCCGTGATGATCGCAGAACCCGCCTTGGCGGGGTCGCCCGCCTGGTTGCCGTCCATGGTGTCGTTCTCTTTGCGTCGCTGCCCGGCGGTGGCCGCGTAGTCGTCGATGATCGTGGCCGACTGAATGAGCGAGCGCCCGGCGAAGTCGGTGCGAAACGCGCCCGGCTCAACGACGGTCACCGAGATGCCCAGGGGGGCAAGCTCGCCGCGAAGGGCTCCGCTCATGCCTTCGATAGCTGCCTTGGCCGCTGAGTAGTAGCCGGATCCCACTGGTGTCACCTGAGCGCCGATCGAGGAGATGTTTACGATCGCGCCACTGCGGCGTGCCCGCATGCCGGGGAGTACCGCCTTAATCATCGCGACGGTGCCGAAGAAGTGCGTTTCGAACAGCGTGCGTACGTCGGCGTCGTCGCCTTCCTCGACGGCGGCGCGATAACCGTAACCGGCGTTGTTGACCAAGACGTCGACGTCGCCGAACCGATCCTGGGCCTGCTGAACGGCAGAGGCGACTTGCTCGGGTTTGGTGACATCGAGCGCGACGGCGAGCACGCGCTCAGGCGTGGCCTCGGCCAGGTCGGCGACCTTCGACACATCGCGCGCGGTGACCACGGCATTGTGGCCGGCGCCGATCACCGCTTCGGCGAGCGCGCGACCGAGCCCGGTCGAGCAGCCGGTGATGAGCCAAGTGGACATAGGAATGTTTCCTTCCAGTCGAGTCGCAGCATGCACCCGACATAGATTCTGCCGACGTGGAACCCGCGTGGCGACCATTTCAGGAGCGGACCGTCCGCAAGGTGTGGCAAGAGGTGCTGAGACCGGTCGCTGCCGAGATGCAAACATGCGCACGGCATCCGCGCCCGTGACGTGACGAGGTGGAACGCCTGAGCCATGGGGGGTCGCGTCGGCGCAGACCTCAGTCGGTCAATGCGCGGCCCACGATCTGCGGATCCGGCTTGCCCACAACCTCGTCGTCCTTATCGGGCGCGGTTGTACCACGACCGGTCTAACAACACGATCTCGCCGCCTGCCGGCAGGTGGGCGATGTAGCGCTGGAAATACCACTGCGTTTGTTCGCGTTCGCTCGGCTTCTCCAGCGCCACCACCCGCGCGTTGCGTGGATTGAGGTGCTCCATAAAACGCTGAATGGTGCCGCCCTTGCCCGCAGCGTCACGTCCCTCGAACACGATCACGTGCCTGGCGCCGGTGCGCTTGCTGGCGCCCGAGGTCGTCTCGGTCGTAGAGAGCTGGGGCGAAGGGGAAGAGGACCGACTTCGGCACAACCTTTTTATCCGGCGCGCCGTCCGTAGCGGCTCGGTCTGGCGCGAGCCGTTGGCAGGTGCCAACCCTCGATCCCGACGCAGGGCGCGGGCAGTCAATCCTCGAAATGGCGCCTATAGTCGCTTTGCTCAAGCCACCACTGCAGGTTGTATATCCCCGTTGCGACGATCACCATCAGCACAGTGGAGGCTAGAGCGATAACTACGTTCATAGTCTGTCCATTTCGCGTGCCATGAGGGCGTTTTCGAGGTATGCGTAACGCTTCGGCTCATACCGTGGCCGCGGGCGTGATGCGTCCGTTGAGGTCGCGAACACTCGCCGCATGATGGCAACGAACCGCTGGACGATGTTCTCGCGCTGCACCCCCACAGCGGCTGCGGTGCTGAAAGCCACCTCCTGTGTGGTGATCAGAACCTCGGTGGATGGCGCCTCAATCGAGGGTGCATCGGATTGCGGTTGAGGCATGGGCTCGTTGACGAGATCGGTTGTGCTCGCGTGTCCCGTTAGTGAATCCAACATTTTGTTTACCTCCGTTGGGCTACTGCACCGTCGATCGGGCGGGACGGCCGTTGATGCAGCCACCGTACGGTCGGCGATCACCGCTAGGCACGCGTAGTTGACTACCTATTTCGCGCGGTGGACCCTACGTAGCGTGGAGGTGCGCGCGCCCCGCGCGCACGGCCCGGCTGTTCGATCCGCGCCTAAACGTATGGAAGAGCGATCAAAGCTCCTGAGGGCCGACCTACCCGGGCAGCGCGTCCCACTGCCTTTGCACCTTCCGTTCCCCGGCCGTAGGGATCAGACCCGACGGAGCGAACAACTTCGACGGCACCGGGTCGTCCTCGGTCAGCGGCTTGCCACCGCCACGAATTACCCTGAGCGCGACGATAATTCCGAAGGCGAACACAATGACAACGACCATCGCGAAGACAATCGACAGGGTGCCCTGAATAGAGGTGTTCCTGATGACCTCGTCGAGCTGATGGGGGTTCTTCGCCGCACCGAATGTCGTCTTGCCCGCGTTTTTCGCCGCTGAATACTGGAAATGCTGTGCCCAGTACCCGATGGCCGGATCCGCGGAGAAGATTTTCTGCCACGACGCTGTGAGCGTGACCACCAGATCCCACAGCAGCGGAACTCCCGGAATCCATGCCCACTTCACCAGGCCCTTCTTGATGACCACCACGGTGATAACGGTCAGTGCGATAGCCGCAAGGAGCTGGTTCGCAATACCAAACAGCGGGAACAGCGTGTTGATGCCACCCAGCGGATCGGTCACGCCCATCAGCAGGATGCTGCCCCACGCGGCGACTACGGCGAGGCTGCAGATCCATACGCCGGGGCGCCAGCTCGGGTTTCGCAGCTTGGCCAGCGGGCCACCGAAGTTACCTAGCGCGTCGGAGAGCATGAAGCGGTTAACCCGGGTGCCCGCGTCGAGGGTGGTCAGGATGAACAGTGCCTCGAACATGATCGCGAAGTGGTACCAGAAGGACTTGAGCCCGGCGCCGCCGAACACGCGCTGCAGTACTTCGGACATTCCCCAGGCCAGTGTTGGTGCTCCGCCGGTACGCGACACGATCGACTTCTCGCCGACGCTCCTGGCGGCCTGGCTGATCTGGTCGGCGGTCGCCGGGGCGCCGGACAGGCCGAGCTTGTTGACATATTCCGCGGCGGTGGCCGCGGTGCCGCCGGTCTGCGCGGCCGGCGCGTTGAGGGTGAAGTACAGGTGTTGGTTGATGATCGACGCGGTAATCAGCGCCATGACAGCGACGAACGACTCGGTGATCATGCCGCCGTAGCCGATCAGCCGCATTTGGCTTTCTTTCTCCAGCAGCTTCGGTGTCGTCCCGGATGAGATCAGCGCGTGAAATCCGGACAGGGCGCCGCACGCGATGGTGATGAACAGGAACGGGAACAGCGAGCCGGCGAACACCGGACCGTCGCCTTTTGTGGCGAACTGCGAGATTGCGGGTGCATGCATGACCGGCCGCGCGATGCAGATGCCGATCGCGAGCAGCGCGATGGCGCCGACCTTCATGAACGTGGACAGATAGTCGCGCGGCGCAAGCAGCAACCACACCGGCAGCACCGACGCGGCGAAACCGTAGATGATGAGGCACCAGCACAACGTGACCGCGGACAGCGTGAACCAGGATGCGCCCCAGGATGTCTCGGCAACCCAGTTGCCGGACGCCACGGCGACCAGCAGCAGCGCGAAGCCGATGAGGGATACTTCCGCCACCCGGCCGGGGCGTATGAAGCGCAGGTAGCAGCCCATGAAGAGGGCGATGGGGATGGTCATGGCGATGGAGAACACACCCCACGGGCTTTGGGCCAGTGCCTTCACCACGATCAGGGCCAGAACGGCGATCAGGATCACCATGATGACGAGCACCCCGACGAGGGCGGCGGCCCCGCCCGTGGCGCCCAGCTCGTCGCGGGCCATCTGGCCAAGGGAACGGCCCCGGCGCCGGGTGGAGATCCACAACACCAGGTAGTCCTGCACACAGCCGCCGAACACCGCGCCGACGACAATCCAAATGCTGCCCGGCAAGTAGCCCATTTGGGTGGCCAGCACCGGACCGACGAGTGGTCCGGCTCCGGCGATGGCGGCGAAATGATGGCCGAACAGCACGCGCCGGTCGGTCGGCACGTAGTCGGTGCCGTCGTCGAAAACTTCGGCCGGTGTGGCGTGGTCGTCGCGCGGCCGAACGATCTTCATCTCAATCAACCGGGCATAGAACCGGTAAGCAATGATGTACGTGCAAATCGCAGCGACCACAAACCAGACCGCATTCACCGCCTCGCCACGAGCGAATGCGATGATCGCCCAGGCGATGGCACCGATCGCGGCGATCACCCCGAAGATGATCTTGTGCCGGATGGTGATGGGTGAGCGGTCGATAATCGCGACGGCTGGTAGGTCTTCGTCGGTGCGGATGTAGCTGAGGTGGCCTTCCCGTACTGCGATGCGCTCTGTCACGCTCAAACCCTACGACGACTGGGAGCGGGTGTCTCAGTACAGCGCGCGCACGGTACCGATAGTGTCGGCTTCGGCCGGGCTTTTATCATCGCGGTAGCGCACCACCCGGGCGAACCGCAGCGCCAGTCCGCCGGGGTAGCGTGACGACGCTTGCACCCCGTCGAACGCGATCTCGACCACTTGCTCGGGTCGCACCACGACGACGTGCCCGGCCGTGCCGGCGACCGCGAGCTCAGTGAACCGGGCGGTCTGCCAATCCAGCATGGCATCTGTCATTCCCTTGAAAGTCTTGCCCAGCATCACGAATTCACCGCTGGCCGGATCACGCGCGCCCAAGTGAATATTGGAGAGTTTTCCGCGGCGACGCCCCGACCCCCACTCCACGGCCAGTACCACGAGATCGACCGTGTGCACCGGCTTGACCTTCAGCCAGCCCGCCCCGCGACGGCCCGCCTGGTACGGCGCCGCCGGTGCCTTGGCCATCACCCCTTCATGGCCGGCGGCCAGCGTCGCGTCCAGAAAGCCGGCCGCCTCGGCGGGATCGGACGTGACCAGCAGATCGACCCGGTTCCGCGGCGGCACCAACGCGTCCAGGGCGGCCAGCCGGTCGGTGGTCGGCGCATCGAGCAGGTCGACGCCGTCGCAGTGCAAGATGTCGAAGAAGAACACCGAAAGTGGCTGCGCCACTTGGGCTGCGGCCACATCGACGGATCGGCCGAACCGCGACGCGGTGACCTGGAAGCGGTGCGGGCGGTTGTCCGGCCGCAGCGCGATCGCTTCGCCGTCGGCGATGAGGTCGCTCACCGGCAGCGCCAACGTCGCCTCGACCACCTCGGGCAGCCGGGCGGTGACATCGTCAAGGCTTCGGGTGTACACGGTAACAGCGTCACCTGCCCGGTGGATCTGCACTCTTGCGCCGTCTAGCTTTGCCTCGAAAATTGTTGTGCCGCCGTGGCGTTCGAGCGCATCGGCCACACTGGTCGCGGTCTGCGCCAGCATCGGGCCGACCGGCCGGCCCACCCGGAGGGTGAATGCCTCCAGCGCCACGGCTCCGCCGGAAAGACCGGCCGCCGCCACCGCGGGCAGATCCCCGCCCAGCATCGCGGCGCGCTGCACGGCGGCGGCAGGGATCCCGGCGGCCTTGGCGACGGCATCGGCCATGATCCCGGCAAGCGCACCCTGGCGCAGTTCGCCGCTCAGCAGCCGCAGCAGAAAGGTCTGCTCGGCTTCGGTTGCGGCGGCGAATAGGCCTGCGACCAGTTCGGCGCGGCGCGCCTGCGCCCCTTTGCCCGCTACGGCACCGATTTCGGAGAAGGCGGCGTCGACCCCGGCGACGGTCAGCACCGGATGCGCCGCCGCGGGCGGTCGGGATCGCAACGATGCCCAGCCGACGCCGATCTGGCGTTGCCGTAGCTCACCGGAGAGCCACGACACGATGATCGCGACCAGTTCGGGGTGGGGCGCCGCGCGGCGGAGCAGGTCGGCGATGTGCGCGACCTTGGTCAGCCGCGACGAGGTGCCGCCGACGTCAACAGACGTGGCCGCCACGTCGAGAAGGAGCACGGTTGCCAGCTTGACATGGCTCGGTGACAACCCTTGAGGGCAGACACGCTAGCGTGCCTACGTAACGTTACAGATTGCAAGGATTCTGACAAGGAGGTCCGGATGGAGATCAACGGGAAGCAGGCCGTCGTCATCGGCGGCGCATCGGGAATGGGTCGTGCCACCGCCGAGCTCTTCGCCGAACGTGGTGCGGATGTTGCGGTGCTCGATCGCGAGGGTTCAGACGGTAAGGCGGTTGCTGAGGGCCTGGGCGGCGTGTTCTATCCGGTTGACGTCACCGAGTTCACCGGCACCGAGGAAAC
>DATIOT010000500.1:0-2968 GCA_035472875.1 Mycobacterium sp. | reverse complement strand
GTTCGGTTCTCCTTAACAGTTGGAATCTCTTCTGTGACAGTCGCTTTGACTGACACCTTAGTGAGAAATGGTGCGAACGGCGGGATTTCGTCAGCCGCACACTCGACGCCGACCACCGCCGGACCGTCGACGTCCAGCGCCGTGCGCATCGCAGCGGCAAAACCGTCGAGGTCGGTGACGTCCACGGACGTCAGGCCCGGGAACATGGCTGCCAGGCCGGCGCCCAGCCGGCTGGGACCAAATCGGTTGTAGCTGTACAGATCGTCATAGAACAGCTGCTCGCGGGTCACGCACATGGCGTGGGCGTTGTTGTTGAACAACACGAACGTCACCGGAAGCCGGTAGTGCACGGCGGTGTGCACCTCCATGCCGTGCATGAAGAACGCCCCGTCACCGGCAATCACCACGGTGCGCCCGCCGGTCCGTCCACTGTTGGCGCGCCCAAAAGCCATCCCGATGGCGGCGCCGAAGCTATAGCCCATGCCGCCCATGCCGAGCGCGACCGCGAATCTGCCGCCCCGTCGGGCCGGCAGGTAGTGGATCGCCGCCGCCCCGGTGTTGCCGGCGTCGACCACGATGTCTGCCCCGTCGGGCAAGGCATCGTCGAGCACGGTCATGGCGTCGCGGTAGCGCACACCTTCGGAGCTGCAGGGTGGCGGCGTCAATTCGGTGCGTCGCACCACGTCGGGCACCCGCACACCGGTGGGCCGTCCGGGTCCGGACAGCGCCTGAGTAAGCATGCGCAGCGAGCCGCGCAGGTCGTCGGTGTGCACGTGAGGGCAGGGAACATACGGCGGCGCCGACCCGATCGAGACCGTCCGTACCCTCGCCAGCACGTCGTCGAGACCGGTGCGCGCGGTGACCGACAGTCGGGTGCCGACCACCAGGCACACGGCGCTGGCGGCCACTGCTTCGGCCACGCCCGGGTGGCCCATGACACCGGTTACCCCGAGCGCAGACGACGACCCGAACCCCGGTGTCCCGGCGACGTCCTTGGCATCGGGCACCGTGGCCACCCGCGCGCGCAACACCGCACGCAGCGCTTCGAGCTCGGTCCGGGCGTTGTCGCGGGCCACCTGCTCGCCCACGATGACGGTGACCGGGCCGTTCGCGTTGCGCAGGACTGGAACGATCGGCTCGGGGTTGCCGATCGGACGCAGGTCCTGGGCGCTGTTGCCGTTGATGGCCTCCCAGTGAGCGTGGGCGTCAACAGTTCCCTGCTGAATGTCCTTGGGCAGCAACAACACTGCCGGACCTCCGGTGCGCGCTGCGGCGATGGCCCGGGTTAGTGCCGGGGCGATGTCGGCCGGCCTGAGCACCCGCTCACACGACACCGACACCGCCGAAAACACCGCCTCGGCATTCAGCGATCCGTTGTTACCGCTGGTGTCTTGAAAGCTGCCCCGGCCGTCCATGGTTGTGGGAGTCTGGCCCACCAAGGCCAACACCGGAACGCGGCTTGTCAGCGACTCCCCCAGGCTCGCGACGAGATTCAGAGCGCCGCCACCCGAGGTCGCCGCCACCACACCCAGACCTGCCCCGCCGCGGCTGTACCCGTCGGCCATCGTGGCGGCCGAGAACTCGTGCTTGGCCAGCACCGCGGTGATGTCGGACCGGAAATGCGCGGCGTCGTACAGATCCTCGATGTTGGCGCCGTCCACACCGAAGATGTGGTCGACTCCAATCGACGCGAGGCGTTCGACGATGTGGTCGACCACCCGGTCCTTCCGAGGCATGCCTGTGACACGACTCGCGGGTGACTTCAGTTCACCGCGCGCTGGGTTTTAGAGCGAACGCTGCAGCAAAACCTGCCCGGTGTCAGCGGCGACCACTTGCACGGCGGCAATCTGGTCGACCGGCGTGGAGATGCTGCCGGCAGGCGTCGCAGTGTGGCCGGGTTCGGCCACCCAGGTTGCCAGCCGGGTTTGGCTGCCGTCGCGACCCACCACGACCATCACGAGCGTGTCATGGTGCGCATATAACGGAGCCAGGCAGACGCACTTCAGGTTGATGAACGTGCCCCAATGCTGGCTGTTGAGCGACACCGTGGAGGTCAGCAGGGTGGTACCGACCTGTGACATCGGCTGCGCGGACGCGGTCACCTGCTGCGGAGGTGTCGAGGAATAACCCTGCACACCTACGAATACCCCGATCGCCAACACGGCGGCCGCGGCGGCCGAGGCCACCCAGGTCGTCAGACGGGTACGGCGGCGGCGCCAGCGCACCGTCGCCAACAACGACGGCAATAGCTCCGGCGACATCTCGGGTGTCGCCGATGAAGGGCCGCACTCGTCGATCGCGGCCACTTCTGCACGGTCAAGCTGCGAAAGCAGGGCCGGCAAGCCACTGAGCTCGCCGACGGCCTCCCGGCACGCCGGGCAGTTGGCCATGTGCACCTCAAATTCGCGGCGGTCTCCGGCAGACAACGACCCCAACACGTATGCGGCGTCCCACATCGCGTAGCGGTGGTTGTCTTCGATAGTCAAACCAAATACCTCGTTGTCACCGGGCGGGCCGATGCCCCATAGCGGCGTCCTCATGTCATTTATCTCCCGTCACCCCTCAAGTATTCGGAGCCGATGAACACCCGGATGGGTGGTTGGGCAGTCATCGTGTAACTCCAAGTTCCTGCAGAGTGAGCCGCAATGCCCGCACGGCATAGTGTAGTCGCGACTTCACCGTTCCTTCGGCGATATCGAGATCTGCGGCAATCTGCGCGGTGGTCCATCCGCGGTAGTAAGACCGCTCGATCACGGCCCGATGCTCTGCGGATAGTTGCGCCATCGCGTCGGCGATCAGCAACCTGTCCAGCGCCGCGTTCACCTCGTCCGGCGTCGACTGCTCAGGCGCGCCTTCTTCGTCGAGCGAACCGACCACATTGCGGTGCCGTGCACTGCGTCGATCGTCGATGATCAGGTTGCGGGCCACAGTGAACAACCACGCCCGCGCCGACCTCTCGGTGTCGCCG
>DATIOT010000499.1:0-7849 GCA_035472875.1 Mycobacterium sp. | reverse complement strand
GCCGTGCTGGTTGACCGAAGACCTCAGTGGCCAGGCGCCGGTGTGGGTGGTTGAGAACAAAGCGGGCGAACAGCTGCGCATCACCGTCCAGGAGATCGAGCACGACTCCAGCCACGAACTGGGCGTCGACCCCGGACTGGTCAAAGATGGCGTCGAGGCTCACCTGCAGGCGTTGCTAGCCGAGCACGTCCAACTGCTGGGCGAGGGATACACATTGGTCCGCCGCGAGTACATGACCGCGATCGGGCCCGTCGATCTGCTGTGTCGCGATGAACGGGGTGGCTCGGTCGCAGTGGAAATCAAGCGGCGCGGCGAGATTGACGGCGTGGAGCAACTCAGCCGCTATCTCGAGTTGCTCAATCGCGACAGCCTTCTGGCTCCGGTAATGGGGGTGCTCGCTGCTCAGCAGATCAAGCCGCAGGCGCGCACTCTGGCCGCCGACCGTGGAATCCGTTGCATAACACTGGATTACGACAAGATGCGCGGCATGGACAGCGACGAGTACCGGCTGTTCTGACTTGCCCGATTAGACTGACGGCATGGCTCGACGCCGCATACCGCCACACCGGCAGCGGCCGGCGTCGCTACCGCCGGTCTTGCGCCGAGTCGAAACGGGCCCCGACGGCCACCAGTACGAAGTGCGGCCGGTCGCCGCGGCCCGCGCCGTCAAGACCTATCGCTGCCCGGGTTGCGATCAGGAAATCCGTTCCGGTACTGCGCATGTGGTGGTATGGCCGGCGGATTCGCCGCTCGCGGGACCCGACGACCGCCGACACTGGCACACCCCGTGCTGGGCCAACCGCGCTACCCGCGGTCCGACCCGAAAGTGGTCTTGATTACCCGGCTTCAGGAAGCCGACTCAACCAGCTCGATCAGAACTCCGCCGGCATCCTTGGGATGGATGAAGTTGATTCGCGCGTTCGCTGTGCCGCGCCGGGGTGCCTCGTAGACCAGGCGCACGCCCAGTGCGCGGAGTCGCCTGCTGAGGCTGTCGAGATCGCTGACCCGAACAGCCAGCTGCTGGATTCCCGGCCCGCGCTTGTCCAGGAATTTCGCGATCACCGACGAATCGTCGATCGGGGCCATCAACTGAATCTGTGCGGTGCCGATTGGAGCACCGCGCACCGAGAGCATTGCTTCGCGGATTCCCTGGTCGTCGTTGACTTCCTCGTGCACCAGGATCATGCCAAGGTGGTCGTGGTACCAGGTGATTGCGGCGTCCAGATCGGCGACCGCGATGCCGATGTGATCGATCGCCGTCACCAGAGCGGTGGACAGGAGCTGACGGGCGTCAACTTGATCGGTCGTCATCACATAACGGTAACCTGACGGCAAAGATTGCGCTTCTCGGATAGGCAGAATCGGCTATCCGCGCACGCTTAGGAGGTAGTCATGACGACGTCGGTGATAGTTGCTGGAGCGCGGACACCCATCGGCAAATTGATGGGTTCGCTGAAGGATTTTTCGGCCAGTGATCTCGGTGCCGTCGCGATCGCCGGCGCGCTGGAGAAGGCCAACGTACCCGCGTCGGCGGTCGAATACGTGATCATGGGCCAGGTATTGACGGCCGGGGCCGGCCAGATGCCCGCCCGGCAGGCGGCGGTGGCGGCCGGCATCGGCTGGGACGTTCCGGCGCTGACCGTCAACAAGATGTGCCTGTCCGGAATCGACGCCATCGCGCTTGCTGACCAGCTCATTCGTGCCGGAGAGTTCGAGGTGGTGGTGGCCGGTGGTCAGGAGTCCATGACGAGGGCACCCCACCTGCTGATGGATAGCCGCGCGGGCTACAAGTACGGTGATGTGACGGTTCTGGACCACATGGCCTATGACGGCTTGCACGACGTGTTCACTGACCAGCCGATGGGCGCGCTCACCGAGCAGCGCAACGATGTCGACAAATTCACCCGCCAGGAACAGGACGAGTTTGCTGCGAAGTCCCACCAAAAGGCGGCCGCAGCGTGGAAGGACGGGGTCTTCACCGACGAAGTGGTGCCGGTGAACATTCCGCAGCGCAAGGGCGATGCGCTGCAGTTCACCGAGGATGAGGGCATCCGGGCAAACACCACTGTCGAGTCCCTGGCCGGTCTCAAACCGGCATTTCGCCGTGATGGCACCATTACCGCCGGCTCGGCGTCGCAGATCTCCGATGGCGCGGCCGCAGTGGTGGTGATGAATAAGGAAAACGCACAGCAGCTGGGGCTGACGTGGCTGGCCGAGATCGGTGCGCACGGTATTGTGGCCGGGCCCGATTCGACGCTGCAGTCGCAGCCGGCCAATGCGATCAAGAAAGCACTCGGCCGCGAGGGCATCTCCGTTGACCAGCTCGATGTGGTGGAGATCAACGAGGCATTCGCGGCGGTGGCACTGGCCTCGACCCGCGAACTCGGCGTGAACCCGGAGATCGTCAACGTCAACGGCGGCGCGATCGCTGTCGGGCATCCAATCGGCATGTCGGGAGCCAGAATCACGCTGCATGTGGCCCTGGAATTGGCTCGCCGCGGCTCCGGTTACGGCGTTGCCGCCCTATGCGGCGCCGGCGGCCAGGGTGACGCGCTGATTCTGCGAGCAGGCTAGCCGGCTTCAGACGGCCGGCGCCGCTCGCGTCGGCTTTGCTGGAACCTATGGGCGGGCGACCGTTGTGACTTTCGTCATATCGGTCGATCGCGGCCCCTTGAGCGAGGATTTCCGGCCGGTTTTGCCCCTGCATGAGCGCCGCCGCCACCAAGGTGCATCGCTAACCGACGCGCATGACAGACTTGACGGCGTGACAAGTCCGCGATCCTCGATCGGCCCCGCGATGGCCGGTGCGGTCGATCTGTCCGGTCTCAAGCAGCGCGCCCAGCAGAACGCTTCGGCAGGTGGCCCAGCGGGCGGAACAACATCGGCTGCAGAGGGTGTCCCTGAAGTTACTGCGATTACCGAGGCCAACTTCGAAGATGAGGTGTTGGTCCGGTCCGACCAGGTACCGGTCGTGGTGCTGTTGTGGTCGCCGCGCAGCGACGCCTGCGTCCAGTTGGTTGAGACGCTGTCCGGCCTGGCCGACGAGGACGAGGGCAAATGGTCGCTGGCGACGGTCAACGTCGACGTGGCACCCACGGTGGCCCAGATATTCGGTGTCGAAGCGGTCCCCACCGTGGTGGCGTTGGCCGCCGGGCAGCCGATCTCCAGTTTCCAAGGCATCCAGCCCGCCGATCAATTGCGTCGCTGGCTGGACTCACTACTTTCGGCAACAGCCGGCAAGCTAAAGGGCCCAACTGGTTCCGAAAATGCCGTGGAAGTCGATCCTGAGCTGGCGCAGGCCCGACAGCATCTCGAGGCCGGCAACTTCGAGGCCGCGAAAGAGTCGTATCAGGCGATCCTGGACGCCAATCCGGGCAGCGTCGAAGCGAAGGGCGCCATCCGGCAAATCGACTTCCTAACCCGCGCAACGGCACAACACCCGGACGCCGTCGCCATCGCCGATGCCGCGCCAGGCGACATTGACGCTGCGTTCGCAGCCGCCGACGTGCAAATCCTCAACCACGATGTGAGTGCGGCGTTCGAGCGGCTGATCGCATTGGTGCGCAGTACATCTGGAGATGAGCGCAGCTCGGTACGAACCCGACTGATCGAGCTCTTCGAACTCTTCGATCCCGCCGATCCTGAGGTGGTTGTCGGTCGGCGCAACCTGGCCAACGCGCTTTATTGAGACCTATTGCTTGCGCTATTCGGGTTCTAGCCACAAGGCTGACGTAGGCGGCAGCACCAGCACTGCCGATGCCGGGCGGCCATGCCATGGATCCCCGGTGGCGTCGACACCGCCCAGGTTGCCAATACCGGAGCCGTTGTAAACCGTCGCGTCGGTATTGAGCACCTCGCGCCAGCGGCCGGCTTTGGGCAGGCCCAGCCGATAGCCGCTGTGCTCGGAACCCGCGAAATTGAACACGCAGGCCATGACCGAGCCGTCATAACCGTAACGCAGGAAGCTCAAGACGTTGTTGGCGGAATCGTTGGCGTCAATCCAGGAATAGCCCTCGGGAGTGGTGTCCTGATTCCATAGCGCCGGATGGTTGCGGTAAATGCCGTTGATGTCGCCCACGAAACGCAGAATCCCGTTGGAGAAACCGTGCTCGTCCAGCTGGAACCAATCCAAACCGCGCTGCTCGGACCACTCGGCGCGCTGGCCGAATTCCTGCCCCATGAACAACAGTTGCTTGCCCGGGTGCGCCCACTGGTAGGCGAGCAGACTGCGCAGCCCGGCGGCTTTGACGTGATTGTTGCCCGGCATCCGCCCCCACAGTGTTCCCTTGCCGTGCACCACCTCGTCGTGGCTGAGCGGCAGCACGTAATTCTCGCTGAACGCGTAAAGCATCGAGAACGTCATCTCGTGGTGGTGGTAGCTACGGTAAACCGGATCGCGGCTGATGTAGTCCAGGGTGTCGTGCATCCAGCCCATGTTCCACTTCATCGAAAAGCCCAGGCCGCCAAGGTTGGTCGGCCGCGTAACCCCGGGCCACGACGTCGACTCCTCGGCGATGGTGACAATGCCCGGCGCGGCTTTGTGCGCCGTGGCATTCATCTCCTGCAGGAACTGCACCGCCTCTAGGTTCTCCCGCCCGCCGTAGACGTTCGGGGTCCAGCCACCCTCGGGGCGCGAGTAGTCCAGGTAGAGCATCGAGGCGACCGCATCCACCCGTAGGCCGTCAATGTGGAATTCTTCGAGCCAATACAACGCGTTGGCCACCAGAAAGTTGCGCACCTCCCGACGGCCGAAGTCGAATACATAAGTGCCCCAGTCGAGTTGCTCGCCGCGCCTGGGATCGGAATGCTCGTAGAGCGGGGTGCCGTCAAACCGGCCCAACGCCCACGCGTCCTTGGGAAAGTGCGCCGGTACCCAGTCCACGATGACACCGATACCGGCTTGGTGCAGGGCGTCGACCAGCGCCCGAAAATCATCGGGCGTACCGAACCGCGATGTCGGCGCGTAGTACGAGGTGACCTGGTATCCCCATGATCCGGCGAACGGATGCTCGGCCACCGGCAGCAGTTCCACATGAGTAAACCCGTGCTCTACAACATAATCCGTCAGCTCGCGGGCAAGCTGGCGGTAGCTGAGTCCGGGGCGCCATGAGCCGAGATGGACCTCGTATGTGCTCATCGGCTCGAACACCGGGTTGCGCTGCGCACGCCGTGCCAACCAGTCGTCGTCAGCCCAGCGGTACCTACTCGATGTCACCCGCGATGCGGTGTTCGGCGGCACTTCGGCGGCGAAAGCGAACGGGTCGGCCCGCTCGGTGACGACGCCGTCGGCGCCGTGCACTCGAAACTTGTACAGACCGTCTGGTGCGAAGCCGGGCCAAAACAGCTCCCAGACTCCGGACGAGCCCAGCACCCGCAACGGGGCGTCGTTGCCGGTCCAGCCGTTGAACTCGCCGATCAGGCTGACGCCCTTGGCGTTGGGCGCCCACACGGCAAACGACACACCGTTGACGACACCGTCGGCCGTGGTGAACGAACAGGCATGGGCGCCAAGGACTTCCCAGAGGCGCTCATGGCGACCCTCGGCGAACAGATGAAGGTCGACTTCGCCCAGGGTGGGCAGGAATCGGTATGCGTCGGCGACGGTGTACCTGTCGGAACCCTCATAGCTCACCTGCAGGCGGTAGTCGATCAGGTCGACAAACGGCAGCGCCACGGCGAACAGGCCGGAGTCAATGCGCTGCATCGGGAACCGGTCGTCACCCACGATTGCGACGACTTCGACCGCGTGCGGGCGGAAGGCCCGGATGACGGTGTGGTCGCCGTATTCGTGGGCGCCCAGGATGCCGTGCGGGTTGTGGTGTGCGCCGGCCACCAGTCGGCTCAAGTCGGCCGGGTCAGGCGCCAGGTGTGACTCGGCGACTTGGTCGGTTCGGCTCTCGGTTCGGCTCATGCTTCTTCCCCTTTCGAGCCCACGTTACCTCCTGCGCAGCAACGTGATTCGAGATTCTTGCGGTATGAGTGGCATGTTGATGATGTGGGCGACTGCCCGCCCGGGATCGATGCGAACGTAATTTGCTGCCCCCCATTGGTATTCCTGGCCGGTTATCTCATCGCGCACCCAAAAGCGTTCATATGGCTCCATCCCCAATGCCGCCATGTCTAACCACAGGGTGGATTCCTCGGGCCCAAACGCGTTGAGCGTCACCACCACCAACACGCAGTCTCCGGTGGCCGGGTCGAACTTGCTGTAGGCGAGCAACGCATCGTTGTCCACGCTATGGAAATGAATGGTGCGCAATTGCTGAAGTGCGGGATGCACTCGGCGAATTGCATTGAGCTGCTTGATAAACGGCTCGAGTGATCTGCCTTCAGCCGCCGCGCCCGCATAGTCACGGGGACGCAATTCGTACTTCTCCGAGTCCAGGTATTCCTCGCTGCCTTCCCGCACCGCGCGGTGCTCGAACAGCTCGTAACCGGAGTACACGCCCCAGGCCGGACTCATCGTCGCCGCCAGCACCGCGCGGATGGCGAACATGCCAGGACCATGGTGCTGTAGTACGGCGTGCAGGATATCGGGGGTATTGACGAACAGGTTCGGCCGGCGGAAGTCGGCGAGCGCGGCGATGTCATTGCCGAATTCGGTGAGTTCCCACTTGGCGGTGCGCCAGGTGAAATAGCTGTAGGACTGCGTGAACCCGAGCTTGGCCAGGCCGTACTGGCGGGCCGGGGGCGTGAAGGCCTCGGATAGGAAGAGCACGTCGGGGTCGGTGTCCTTGACCTGCCCGATCAGCCACACCCAGAAGTCGGGCGGCTTGGTATGCGGGTTGTCCACTCGAAAGAACTTGATGCCGTGGTCAATCCAGTGCCGGACCACGCGCAGTACTTCATCGTAGAGACCGGCGGGATCGTTGTCGAAATTGACCGGATAAATGTCCTGGTATTTCTTCGGGGGGTTTTCCGCGTAGGCGATGGTGCCATCGGGCAATTCGGTGAACCACTTCCGGTGTTCACGCGCCCATGGATGATCCGGTGCGCATTGCAGCGCCAGATCCAGCGCCACCTCCATACCCAGATCGCGTGCCGCGGCGACGAAGTCGTCGAAGTCGTCGATGGTGCCCAGGCTCGGATGAATAGCGTCGTGGCCGCCTTCATCGCTACCAATCGCCCATGGAGATCCCACATCTCCGGGAGCCGCGGTAGGGGAATTGTTGCGGCCCTTGCGGTGTACGTTGCCGATCGGGTGGATGGGCGTCAGGTACACGACGTCAAAACCCATCTCGGCGATGCGCGGAAGATCCGCGGCCGCTGTGGCGAAGGTGCCGTGCACCGGGTTGCCGTCGGCGTCCCATCCGCCGGTGGAACGCGGAAACATCTCGTACCACGAGCCGAATCGAGCCAGCGGCCGGTCTACCCAGATCCCGAACTGCTCGCCCCGGGTGACGATATCCCGCAACGGATACTTGGATAGAAGTTCATCGATTTCGGGCGCCAGCGCCAGCGCGGTGCGGGTCACCGGGTCCCCCGGGGTGCGCAACGCCGCGGCGGCCGCCAGTAGCGGATCGCGGCCCGCCCGCGGCACGCCGGTGGCGGCACGCTCGAAGAGGTGGGCGCCGATCAAGAGATCATTGGACAGTTCCGTCTCGCCCTGGCCGGCGTCCAGCTTGGCCACCAGCCCGTGCCGCCAGGTGTGGAGCGGGTCGCCCCAGCCGTCGACCCGGAAGGTCCACAATCCGACGCGGTCGGGGGTGAACTGACCGTGGAAAACGTAGGGCTCTTGGCCCATCGTCATGGGAACCAGCAGCGGCTTGACCCGCTCGGGGGCCCTGGCATCAGGCGCAGACATCGGTCTTTCGGGAGCCTGAACCGCCTTGATCCGGGGGGTTTCCGT
>DATIOT010000498.1:0-9143 GCA_035472875.1 Mycobacterium sp. | reverse complement strand
CTGGCTCATGCTGCGGGAGCAAAGGTCGTGCTGGACAATGTGTTTGCCACGCCGCTGCCGCATCAGCTTCTCCACCGGACCGTCGATGTACTCCTTGTCGCCGAGGATTGCGCCACCCAGCACACGACCCTGACCGTCGATGTGCTTGGTACCCGAGTACACCACCACGTCAACCCCGAGCGGTATGCCCTGCTGCAGCAGCGGCGTGGCAAACACATTGTCCAGCACGACCTTTGCTCCCGCAGCATGAGCCAGGTCGGTCACCGCGGCGATGTCCACCAGCGACTGCATCGGATTCGACGGTGTCTCGAAGAACACCGCCTGAGTCGGCACCGAAAGCGCCCGCTCCCATTGCGCGGGGTCATCACCGTCGACGAACACTGTCTCCACGCCCCAACGCGGCAGGATCTCGTTGCACACCACGAAACACGACCCGAACAGGCTGCGCGCGGCGACCAACCGGTCGCCCGCGGCCAGCAGCGCGCCCAGCGAGGTGAACACGGCGGCCATGCCACTCGCGGTGGCGAACGCTGCGGGCGCTCCCTCGATCAGCCGCAACCGTTCCTCGAACATGGTCACGGTGGGGTTGCCGTAGCGCGAGTACACAAAATGGTCCAGGTCGCCGGTGAACGACTTCTCCGCGACGGCGGCCGACTCATAGACGTAGCCGGACGTCAAATACATAGCCTCGGCGGTCTCGTCGAACCCGGACCGCAAGAGTCCGCCGCGCACGCCAGTAGTCGCCTGGCTGACTCCGTCAGGCAGCGCCTTCGGCGTCCGGACCGAGCGGTCCTCGGTCATAGCTGCTTCCAGGGCAATCCGGTCGCCCGCCAACCCGTTTCACCGCGGTGACCCTGAGCATTGAGATGGCCTTCGAAGCCGTCGAGCACGTTGTAGGCCGGGGTGAGGCCCGCCTCGGTCGCGACCTCGGCGGCGCCGATGGAGCGGTTGCCAGAGCGACACAGGAAGACCACCGGGCGCTCTCCCTCACTTTCTACGGGCGGGATCCGGTCCTTCAGTTCGGCGAGGAAGTTCTCGTTGCGCGTCCCGTCGGTGGTGTTCCACTCGATGTACACCACCTCACGACCAAGGCTGGACAGGTCGGGCACACCGACGAACCGCCATTCCGCGTCGGTGCGCACGTCGACCAGCACCGCCTGGGGGTTGTCGCTGAGCATCTTCCATGCCTCTAGCGGCGTGATATCTCCTGCATAGCTCACCCGCGTGAGTCTCGCATATTCAGCCTGGTGGCCGCCTGTCGGGCGCGGTCGCGTGCGGTCGCCACATCGGGCGCCGTGGCCAGTGCTACCCCCAGTTGGTGCCTCGCATCGGCGGGCGCCGATCCGCGCCCGGAAACGAGGAGATCGCTCTCCGGGACACCAAGCGCACTGCTCAGCGCGTCCGCGCTGGGCAACCCACCCCCGTCACGGCCGCGTGGTATCAAGCGGGCGGCACCCGGCGAAATCATCATGGTGTCAACTGGCAGGCCCAAAATGGCCCGCGCCTGTAACTCGAACACGGAAAGCCGCTGGCTACGCAGGGTCACCCAAGCACTCTGCTGCGGGCAGGCGGTGACGTCGGCGAAGTACACCTCATCGCCATTGATCATCAATTCGACGCCGAAGACCCCGCGCCCGCCAAGCGCCTTGACGATTCGCGCGGCGATCGACTTGGCAGCGTCCAGCGCAGCAGTGCTCAGTTTCTGCGGTTGCCAAGATTCCAGCACGTCGCCCTCGGCGCGGCGATGACCGATGGGTGAGCAGAACTCGATTACCAGGCCGCGCGGACCTTCGCTGCGCACCGCGATCAGGGTGATATCAAACTCGATCTCGACCACCGTTTCGGCCAACACTCGCTGAGTCCCGGCACGATGCCAGGCAGCCTCGACGTCGTCGGGCCCCGCGACCACCGAGCGTCCTTGGCCGGCTGCCCCCGACACCGGTCTCACCAGCAACGGAAACCCGGCGTGCCTGCCAACTGCCTCGAGTTCGCCGACTGACCCGACGAACCAAAACGGCGCGGCGGGCAGGCCCAGCTGGTCGGCGGCCAGCCGGCGGAGGCCCTCGCGGTCGGCGGTGAGCCGGACGGTGCGGGCACTGGGTACCAATTCGGCGAGCTCGTTGGCTGGGCCAGCAGCGAGGGCATCGAGGGCGTCGAGAGAGACCGCGTCGGTGGTGGTCACCACGAAGTCCGGTTGCACCCGCCGGATCGCCGCCGACAGCTCGTCGGCGTTGGTCATCGTGATTACCAGCGACTGGTCGGCTACTCCGTGCGCGGGCGCATCCGCGTACTCATCGACAGCGATCACCTCCGCGCCGAGGCGCCGCGAGGCGATCGCCAGTTCCCGGCTGAGCTCGCCGGAACCTAGCAACATCACTCGGGGCCTGACGTCGGGATCAGCATCGGCGTGCCGGCCGCTAACCGGCGGGGTCACGACGGTAGCCGTCGTTTTGTCGTCTGCGGCAGCCGCTGGCTGCTCATGCCTGCCAGTGGGCTCGTGCTGTCCTTCGCTCAAGCCGTCAGTCACTGCTCAAGGATAGGTCCGCTGCGGGCAGGGGCGACGAACCCGAGCTGGCCTTACGGCTGGCCGGGGAGCAACCGCACCATCAGGCCGTTGCCTTCGGCCAACACGGTGTCATCGCGATCGAGCAATTCCGCCGACACGAACGCCTTGCGGCCGTTCGTACTGGTGACACGTCCGCGCACCACCAACGGCGTATCGATCGGAGTGATCTTGCGGTAATCGACATGTAGGAAGGCGGTCCGGCTGATCGGCCGTCCCGCAGCGTGCGAGATCATCCCGAACATGTGATCAAACAGCAGCGGCAGCACGCCGCCGTGCACCGCGTGGTTGCCGCCGACATGAAACCGGGTGAAGTAGCCCGTCATTTCGACGCCGTCGGGGGCGTACCTCGTCAATGTCCACGGCGGCAGCAGCAAACTGCCCATGCCGGGCAAGTCGGGTGTCCGCCCGGCCGGCGCCTTGCCTTCATCAGCCTGAGACGGACCCAGCAGCTCAACCAGCGCCGCGGCGCGGTCGGCCGCATCGTCCCAGACGCCGTCGCCGGGGTCGGCGGATACGGCGAGGTCCTGCAACCGGCGCATGGCCGCCACGAACCGGCCGAAGCCGGGGCCGGGGCTGGCCGGGCCGTATTCCGGAAAGCCGCCGTGATGCTCGTATTCGGGGTCGAGTTCTATTGGGTTCGGTTCGGAATCCGTCACGGGCGGGCCTGCAGGACGTCGCGGCGCACGATGGTCTGATCCCGTCCCGGACCGACGCCGATGCACGAAACCGGCGCTCCGGCAAGCTCTTCCACTCGCAGCACGTAGTCGCGTGCCTTGGCCGGCAGGTCGTCGAAATCCCGTGCTCCCGAGATGTCCTCCCACCAGCCGGGCAGCTCTTCGTAGATCGGTTCGGCACGGTGCAGATCGCTTTGGGTCATTGGCATTTCGTTGGTCTGCGCCCCGTCGATCCGGTATCCGACGCACACCGGCACCGTCTCCAGGCTGGAGAGCACGTCGAGCTTGGTCAGGAAGTAGTCGGTGATGCCGTTGACCCGGGTGGCGTAGCGGGCGATGACGGCGTCGAACCAGCCGCAGCGCCTGCGCCGTCCGGTGGTGACACCGAATTCGCCTCCGGTCTTGGACAGGTATTCGCCGTTCTCGTCGAATAATTCGGTGGGGAAAGGGCCGGAGCCCACCCGGGTGGTGTACGCCTTGAGAATTCCCAGCACGGTTGTGATCCTGGTCGGACCAATCCCGGATCCGACGGCTGCGCCGCCCGCTGTCGGATTCGATGACGTCACATAGGGATAGGTGCCGTGGTCGACGTCGAGCAGCGTGCCCTGCGAGCCCTCCAGCAATACGGTTTCGCCGGCTTCCAATGCGGCGTTGAGCAACAACCGGGTGTCGGCGATGCGGTGCCGGAATCCGTCGGCCTGCTCCAGCACGGCCTCGACGACGTGGGCCGGCTCCAGTGCCTTGCGGTTGTAGATCTTGACCAGGATCTGGTTTTTGAGTTCCAGCGCGGCCTCGACCTTGTGCGCCAGCAGCTCCGGGTCGAGCACATCGGCGACCCGGATTCCCATGCGGGCGATCTTGTCCTGGTAGCAGGGGCCGATTCCGCGGCCGGTGGTGCCGATCTTCTTGCTGCCCATGTACCGCTCCGTGACCTTGTCGATGGCGACGTGATAGGGCATCAGCAGGTGCGCATCGGCGGAGATCAACAGCTTCGAGGTATCGACACCGCGATCTTCCAGCCCCTGCAGCTCACTGAGCAGCACACCAGGATCGATCACCACACCGTTGCCGATCACGTTGGTGACACCAGGCGTCAGCACTCCCGACGGGATCAGATGCAGTGCGAAATTCTCGCCAGTTGGCAAGACGACGGTGTGCCCGGCATTGTTGCCGCCCTGATAGCGCACCACCCACTGCACGCGCCCGCCGAGCAGGTCAGTGGCTTTACCTTTGCCCTCGTCGCCCCATTGGGCGCCGATGAGGACGATTGCCGGCATGACATGCTCCCACTTGGTCTCGCCTGTTTATTGTGGTCCAGCCGGTGACCTACCCTATCCCAGCGATTTGCCCCTATCCCAGCGATTTGCGAGGAGTGTTGTGAACACGGCCGAGAACACGGCCAGCGTGGTGGTGTTGTTGTTCGGCGACGGACGGGTGCCCGGGCCGTTGAACAGCCTGCCCACCCGCCGAGCCAAAGGCTCGGCCGACTTGGACACCATAGACGCCGCGATCGGGCCATCCCGGCGGCTGGTGGTGGTCGGCGCCGACGTTGACCTGGCCGCAGTGCTGAGCCGCCTGCTGCGTGCAGAACGACTCGACGTCGAGGTGGCCTACGTGCCGCGCCGCCGCACCCCGGCGACCCGCGTGTACCGGCTCCCCGCCGGACGCCGCGCGGCCGGGCGTGCCCGGCGCGGTACCGCCCGGCGGGTGCCCCTGATCCGCGACGAGACCGGTTCGGTGATCGTGGGCCGGGCCAGCTGGCGACCGGCCGACGACCGGCAGCTGATACATGGCGAGGCGGTCGTCGATGACACACCGCTGTTCGACGGCGATGTCGCCGGCGTGTGCATCGAGCCGACGCGGGCCATGCCGGGCCTGCGAGCCTCCGTACAAATCAGGGCGCACAGAATCTGGCGCAGGTGGGTCGTCGGCCGCGCGGTCCAGCTGGGCAGCACCGGTGTCGCTGTGGTGCGAGACGGTGTCCCGGCGCCCCGCAGCGCGCGCCGATCGACGTTCTACCGCCACATCGAAGGTTGGCTGCTGGTCCGGTAGTTTCGACCGGTGAGGTTGCGATGAGGGACATGCGGGTGCACGAATCGGTGCGACCCAGTCCGATCTTTTTGGCCCTGGTCGGATTGACGGCGGTCGGCGGCGTGCTGGCCTGGCTGGCCGGGGCGAGCGTGCGGCCGCTGTCCTACGCCGGCGTGTTCATCTTCGTGATAGCCGGCTGGCTGGTGTCCCTGTGCCTGCACGAATTCGGGCACGCACTGACCGCCTGGCGGTTCGGCGATCACGACGCCGCGGTGCGCGGCTACCTGACGCTGGATCCACGGCGCTACAGCAATCCCGCGCTTTCGCTTCTGCTGCCGATGGTGTTCATCGCGCTGGGCGGGATCGGCCTGCCGGGTGCCGCCGTGTATTTGCGGACCTGGTTCATGACGCCCACCCGCCGCACCCTGGTCAGCCTGGCGGGCCCGGCGGCCAACCTGCTGCTAGCGGTGCTGCTGCTGGCGCTCACCCGGTTGTTTTTCGATATGAACCACTGGGTGCTGTGGGCAGGCGTGGCGTTCCTGGGCTTCCTGCAGATCATGGCGCTGGTGCTGAACCTGTTGCCGATCCCGGGCCTGGACGGTTATGACGCGTTGGAGCCGCATCTGAGTCCCGAGACCCAACGCGCAGTGGCACCCTTCAAGCAGTACGGCGTGTTCATCCTGCTGTTCGTGCTGTTGGCACCGGGGCTGAACCGGTGGCTCTTCGGGATCGTGGACTGGCTCTTCGATTTCTCCGGTGTTTCCCCGATGCTGGCGCACTACGGCGACTCGCTGACCCGGTTCTGGCGCCAGTGGTTCTAACGGTTGCTATATATGCGTCAGTACGCATATATTGATCTGCTATGGGCGCCGGTCACAGTCACACCTCTGCCGAGGCTGACGCTTCTCGGATGATCCCCCGCATGATCATGGCCGCGGCGATTCTGGCGGCGTTCTTTGTGGTGGAGTTGACCACCTCGTTGCTGATCAACTCGATCGCGTTGTTGGCCGATGCCGGGCACATGCTCACCGACGTGGTCGCCGTGTTCATGGGACTGGCCGCCGTCGTGCTGGCCAGGCGCGGCAGCTCGTCGCCCGTACGCACCTACGGCTGGCATCGCGCCGAGGTGTTCACCGCGGTCGCCAACGCCGCGCTGTTGATTGGGGTCGCGCTGTTCATCCTCTACGAGGCTGTCGAACGGCTCAGGCAAGCTCCGTACGTCCCCGGCGTGCCGATGATCGTGGTGGCGTTGGCCGGCCTGGCCGCCAACTTCGTGGTGGCGCTGCTGCTGCGCTCACACTCGTCGCAGAGCCTGGCGGTCAAGGGTGCCTACATGGAGGTCGTCGCCGACACCGTCGGCAGCCTGGGCGTGCTGATCGCCGGCGTGGTCACTGTCACGACGCACTGGCCATACGCCGACGTGGTGGTCGCCGTGTTGGTCGCGCTCTGGGTGCTGCCCCGGGCCATCTCCCTGGCCCGCGACGCGCTACGGATCCTTTCCGAATCGTCACCGACCCACATCGACGTGGAGGAGCTGCGCCGCGCGCTGGGCGCCGTTGACGGCGTGACCGAAGTACACGACCTGCATGTGTGGACACTCTAGCCCGGCAAGGACATGTGCACCGCACATCTGACGAGCGCCGCCGACTCCACCCGGGTGCTCCAGGACGCTCGTGCGGTGTTGTCCGCGCGCGGGCTGGACCACGCCACCGTTCAGATCGAGTGCCCTGACAGCAACGGCGACTGTTCGGATAGCTTCTAGAGCCCGAGTTCTTTGCGGGCCGCGGGGTCGCAATCGTCGAGCAGATCAAGGCAGCGGCCATATTCGTCGGTCTCGCCGATCGTGTCGGCAGCCCGCGCCAGCGCAGCAACGCACCGCAGGAAGCCTCGGTTGGGCTCGTGCGAGTACGGCACCGGGCCGAAACCCTTCCAGCCATTGCGGCGCAGCTGGTCCAGGCCGCGGTGATAGCCGGTGCGGGCATACGCGTAGGCCGTGATGGCCTTGTCGTCGGCCAGCGCCTCCTCGGCAAGCGCTGCCCAGGCCACCGACGCCGACGGATGCGCGGCGGCGACGATGCTCGGGTTCTCGTTTGCGAGCAGCTCGGCCTCGGCATCACTATCGCCAGGCAGCAGAATCGGATCAGGTCCCAGAAGATCACCCTTTGGCGTCATATCGCCTATTCTGCCGTTCTGCCACGGCTCGCTAAGCTCCACTCATGCCTAACGCACCGGAACCCGACCACGGCGGCACGCCGAACCGGCCGGGGATCGATCCACGCGAATCCCGGAGCGAGCCGGGCGGCGAGTGGGGCGCGGAGCCCGGCGAAGAGGGAACCGAGGACTACCCTCTGGTGCCCAGCGACCCCGAGACCGAGACCGTGGTGATCAACAAACCCGAGCCGGATGACGATCCCGAGGCGAATCCGGAACGGCAGCAGCGCGAACGCCGCTTCACGGCACCCGGCTTCGACGCGAAAGAGACCCAGGTCATCGCCACCGCCGCGGAACCCGCCACGGAAGTCTTCGCCACGCCCCCTACGGCAACCGGCCCGCCGGGGCAAGTTGGAATACCCCCTAAAGTGGCTGTGCCACAATCGATTCCGCCTCGGGATGGCGGAAAGCTACCGACTTCAAGACAATTCAACTGGGGCTGGGTGCTGGCGATCGTCGTGATCGTTTTGGCGTTAGTGGCGATCGCGATACTGGGCACCGTGCTGCTGACCCGCCACAAACACTTGAATGTCTCGCCGGAAGACCAGGTGCGCCACACCATTCAGGAGTTAGACATCGCGGTGCAAAGGGGCGATCTGACGGCGCTGCGCAGCATTACGTGCGGCACCACCCGCGACGGCTACGTGGATTACGACGAACACGCGTGGCAGGAAACCTATCAGCGGGTTTCGGCGGCCAAGCAATACCCGGTGATCGCCAGCATCGATCAGGTCGTCGTCAACGGCCAACACGCCGAGGCTAACATCACCACGTTCATGGCCTACGACCCGCAGGTCCGCTCTACACGCAGCCTTGACCTGCAATACCGCGACGATCAGTGGAAGATCTGCCAATCCCCCAGCGGCTAGCTGTTAACGGCTGACCGACATTCCGGCACAGTGCAGGTCGTTGCAGGCCTCGATGACCCGCTCGGTCATTGAGGCTTCGGCCTTCTTGAGGTAGCTGCGCGGGTCGTAGACCTTCTTGCTGCCGACGTCGCCGTCGACCTTGAGCACGCCGTCGTAGTTGGTGAACATATGACCGGCGAGCGGGCGGGTGAACGCGTACTGAGTGTCGGTATCCACGTTCATCTTCACCACGCCGTAGCGCAGCGCCTCTTCGATTTCGGACTTCAGCGAACCTGAGCCGCCGTGGAAGACGAAGTCGAACGGCTTGGAGCCGTCGGCCAGGCCCAGTTTCGCCGACGCCACCTTCTGGCCCTGATCCAGGATGTCGGGACGAAGCTTGACGTTGCCCGGCTTGTAAACGCCGTGGACGTTGCCGAACGTGGCGGCCAGCAAGTACTGGCCGTGCTCGCCGTGCCCCAGCGCGTCGATGGTCTTCTCGAAGTCCTCAGGGGTGGTGTAGAGCTTGTCGTTGATCTCGGCCTCGACGCCGTCCTCTTCACCGCCCACCACGCCGATCTCGACCTCCAAGACGATCTTGGCGGCGGCGGCCAGCTTCAACAGCTCCTGTGCGATTTCCAGATTCTCGTCGATCGGCACGGCCGAGCCGTCCCACATGTGCGACTGGAACAGCGGGTTCTGACCTTTGGCCACCCGCTCCCCGGAGATGGCCAGCAGCGGCCGCACGTAGGTGTCCAGCTTGTCCTTGGGGCAGTGGTCGGTGTGCAGTGCAACGGTGACCGAGTACTTCTCCGC
>DATIOT010000497.1:0-8556 GCA_035472875.1 Mycobacterium sp. | reverse complement strand
GGTTTTCACGGCAGCTGGATTTCGGCCGGGCCATCGGGTATGGCCGCGACGGCAGGCCATCATTCTGGATCTCCGACGGTGCCGGCATGGGGCCGAACCGAGAAAGCCACATCGCTTTCGATGCCGCCGACGAAAACGCGGTGCGCGCTTTCCACCAGGCGGCGGTGGAACGGGGTGCCGAGTCGTTGCATGAGCCACGCTTGTGGCCCGAATATGACGCCGGTTACTTCGGCGCGTTCGTTCGTGACAATGACGGCAATAACGTCGAGGCGGTCTGGCATGGGGCCCGTAATGTCGCTGGTATGTCAAACACCGACGCCGGAGCTGCGCAGGAATTGCTTCGGGACGCGTTTACCCGATTGATCGAGCACGTCGACGACCTCACCGACGGGTTGACCGACGAGATGTCCAGTTACCAACCGACCCCCAACGCCAACAGCATCGCGTGGCTGATCTGGCACAGTGCCCGGGTGCAGGACATTCAGCTGGCCGATGTGGCCGGGGTCGGGCAGGTGTGGACCCGCGACGGCTGGGTCGACCGGTTCGGGCTGGAGCTGCCGCGCAACGACACCGGCTACGGACACGGCCCCGGCGATGTAGCGAAGGTACGCGCACCCGCCGACCTGCTGTCCGGCTACTACCACGCGGTGCACAAACTCACCCTCGAGTACATCGCCAGCGTGACCGCCAACGAGCTGTCCCGCGTCGTGGACACCAACTGGGACCCGCCGGTGACCGCGAGTGCGCGCCTGGTGAGCATCGTCGACGACTGCGCCCAGCACCTCGGGCAGGCCGCTTACCTGCGGGGGATCGCACAGTAGGTTTTGAAGGAGTGGGGTTCTAACGCGTGCGATTCGCGACGACGGTGGTGTTGTGGCTGGCCACCACGGTTGCGCTGGCAGCGGCTATTCCGGCGGCATGGGCGCAGATGAAACTCATCAACACCGATGGCTACGCCGCGATGGCCCAGAAAGCGGCGGGTGATCCGGCGCTCCAGTCCGCCGTTGCCGCTGAACTCACCGCCCGGGCGATGGCGCTCATCGCCGAGCACGGCGGGGGACGCTACCCGGTCGACAGCTCGCAGGTACACGATGTCGCCACCGCGTTCACGGCCGGGCCGTCGTTTCCGCCGCTGTTCGCGCAGGCGAACCGGGCGGCGCACGGCTGGTTGTTCGACCCGCGGTCCGGCCGGAACGGCAATCAATGGGTAGTCGACGTGGCCCCGATGCTCAAAGACAGCTCGTTTCAACAGCTTTTGCGCAACTACAACGTAAAGGTGCCCGCGAATCTGACGGTTCCGCTGACGGTGTCGGTGCCTTCAATATCCGAGCCGTTGCGGCAGGGACAGCTGAGCCGGCTGGCCACCTGGGGCCCCTGGGTGAGTATCGGTGCGACAGCGCTGATCTGTTTTTGCTCGCTGCTGACGCTGGTCGCCGCGCGGCGCCGTGGCAAGGCACTGACCAGCCTCGGCATTTCAGCGCTGCTTGTCGGCGCAGCGGGGTGGGCGGGCATCGAGGTCGGTGGCCGGTACATCGACGACGCGCTCAATCGCACCACCGGCGATATCCGCCGCATTGCCGACGTGATGGTCGACCACGCCGGGGGCAGTTTGCACCACTGGCTCAACCTGACATTGGTCGCCGGCGTTGCGCTGGTGGTAAACGGCGTGCTCGTCGCGATGCTTGGCAGCGTTGCGAAAAAGGCCTAGCTCAGCGGCAACTCGGCCAATATCGCGCTGGTCGGCTGTGGCGATCCGGTGCCGGGTTCGACGGTGAACGCCAGGGCTGTCGATGATCCGAGGTTGGTCAGGGTCGCCGTCGTCGAGGGCGCCACGGCCGCGGTTCCCATCGTCCCCGCCGATGTTGGGCCCTTGGCGCCCAGCAACCACATCTGATAGACGGTGCCCGGAGACGGCGGCGGAACGTTGTTCATCACCAGCACACCCGCGTCGCGGTCGCGGGAGAACATCACCGTGGCCGTCCCGTTGGCGAGCGGGCGAGAGACCGTCCGCACGTCCGGGGCCGCCAGGACTTGTTCGGCGACCGTCGACGTTGCCGGCGGCCGCGTCAGCACCCCGATGCCGAACGCTGCGGCGCCCACCACGATAGCTGCGGCTGCAGATACGAAAGCAGCGGTACGCCAACTCAATTGGCGCCAGTTTCTAGATTTCACCGCCGCCAGTGTGGCTGTCCGCAGATGTGCCGGTGGTTCGGCCGCGGTTGCCGCCGACACGACTGCCATCGTCTCGCGGACGGCACGAACTTCATCGTCGAAAGCCGCCGCAACCGCCGACGGCGCGGCTGCCACCCGCCGGTCGATGTTGGCTCGCTCCTCGTCTGACATGGCATGCAGGGCATACGGCGTGGCCAGCTCGAGCAATTCGAAATCGGTCGGCTCGGTCATGACACGTCCAGGCAGTTACGCAGCCCGCGCAGTGCGTCGCGGATGCGCGATTTGATTGTCGACAAGTTGGCAGCCAACCGCTGCGCCACTTCGGTATACGTCAGGCCGCCATAGTAGGCCAGCTCGATGCACTGCCGCTGCGCATCGGTCAGCGCGCCCAGGCATTCGCTCACCCTGCGACGCTCGTCACCGGCGATTGCCGAGTCGGCGACGACATCGCCGGCCGGGTCGGCATTGGCTGCGCCGTAGCGTAATTCCCGACGGCTGCCGGCTTGCTCGGCGCGCACCCGGTCGATAGCCCGCCGGTGCGCCATGGTCAGCAGCCAGGCCAGGGCCGAACCTTTGGCGGAGTCGTACTCCGACGCCCTACGCCACACCTCGAGATAGATCTCCTGGGTGGTTTCCTCGCTGTAGCCGGAATCACGCAGCACCCGTATCACCAGTCCGTACACCCTGGTTTTGGTGAGGTCGTAGAGCGCTGCGAAGGCTTCGCGGTCCCCGCGCGCGACGCGGCGAAGCAGCGCGTCCAGGTCGCTGCTCAGCCGTGGCGGTCCGGTCATTGATCGGTAGCCTATCGCCAGCCATTACGGGGTTCTCGGCGGCGGTCATCGATGTGCCGATCTGGGCGGCCGGGGGAAGAAAAACGCCGTCCGTTTCTGGTATTCGTCGAAGCCGGGACGGCCGGCCATCAACTTCTCGGTCAGCCGGGCACCGGTCACATACACCAGGAAGTAGGTCATGAGCACCGGCGAGCCGACCGTGGCCAGCGACAACCAGCCGTTGATGGTGATCAGCCACAATCCCCACCACACGGAGGCGTCGCCGAAGTAATTGGGGTGGCGCGTCCAGGCCCACAGGCCACGGTCCATCACCACACCGCGGTTGGCCGGATCGGATTTGAAGACCCTCAGCTGCCAATCACCGACCGCTTCGAAGGTCACCCCGACCAGCCATAGGGCCACTCCCAGCAAAATGACGGCGGTCAGCGGTTTCGGCGTGGGGCCGGTCACCGCGGACAGCTGCAGCGGGAATGAGACGAACCAGGTGATCAAGGCTTGCAGCACAAAGACCTTGCGCACCACCTGACCCACCGTGGCATCCCGCAGCAGGGTGGCGTAGCGGGGATCCTCCCCCTTGCCGACGGTCTTGCGCTGTATGTGCCAGCTCAGCCGCAGACCCCAGATCGCCACCAGTGCCAGCAGCAACCACCGCCGGGTCGGGTCGCCGTGCCCGAGCGTCGCCGCGACGGCGGCGATCGCGACGAAGCCCACGCCCCATGCCACGTCAACGACGTTGTAGCGGCCGATCCGCCTGCCGATGGCGAACGTGACCGAGTGCACCACCGCGAGGGCCAAAACCGAGGCGCCGGATACCTGCGCCAGATTCACGAAGTTCATCGGGTTCCCTCGCGTGCGAACGTCCACTGGTACACGTCCAGATAACCGGACCGGAAACCCGCTTCCGAATAAGCCAGGTACAGCTCCCACATTCGTCCGAACACCTCGTCGAAGCCCAAGCGCGCCACCGCATCTCGCCGATGCGAGAACCGCTCCCGCCAAAGCCGCAGGGTCTCAGCATAGTGCGGACGCAGCGAGGTCATGTCGACCGTGTGTAAACCGGTATAGCGTTCGGTGATCTCGACGATCGCCCGGCTGGACGGAAGCAGTCCGCCCGGGAAGATGTACTTCTGGATCCAGGTGTGTGTGTTGCGGCAGGCCAGCATCCGCGCGTGCGGCATGGTGATCGCCTGAATCGCTACCCGGCCACCGGGGCGCACCAGCTGTTCGAGCGTGCTGAAATACCGCGGCCATGCGTGGTATCCCACCGCCTCGATCATCTCGACCGACACCACCGCGTCATAACAGCCGTCGACGTCGCGGTAATCGCACAGGTCGATCTGCACCAGGTCAGACAGCCCTTCCGCGGCAACCCGAAGTCGTGCCAGGCGTTGCTGCTCGACGGACAAGGTCACCGACCGGACGTTCGCTCCGCGGGCGGCCGCGCGGATGCAGAGCTCGCCCCATCCGGTGCCGATCTCGAGAACCCGGCTGCCGGCCTGGACTCCGGCCAGGTCGAGCAGCCGATCGATCTTGTGCTGTTGCGCTGCGGCCAAATCGGGCCACGACGCGGGCAGGTGGGTGAACAGCGCGCACGAGTACGTCATGGTCTCGTCAAGGAACTCGGCGAACAGGTCGTTCGACAGGTCATAGTGCTCGGCGATGTTGCGCCGCGCCTGAGCTCGACTGGGGCTTCGCCAACGGGGTCGAAAGGCCGGGCCGATCGGTCGCAGCCATTGCAGGCTGGCCGGCACCAGGTCGGCCACCGATGTGGCGAATACCGTCAGCACTTGCGTGAGGTCTTCGGACGACCATTCGCCGGCCATGTAGGACTCGCCGAAGCCGATCAGGCCGTGCCGCCCGATCCGGCGTGCCATCGCGTCAGGCCGGTGGATCACCAGGGTCGGCGCGGTTGGGTCGGCGGCACCGATCACCGTGCCGTCGGGGTAGACCAATCGCAGCGGCAGGCGGGCGGCCGCGCGGCGCAACAGCCGGCCGGCGACAACCGCCGATGTCGCCGCGAGGGGGCCCGACGGCACTTTCGCGACCGCCGGCCATCGCTCCGAATCGATTGCCGCCGAGGGCTTTCGGATGGTCTCGAGGCTCATCGCGGTACCACTGGAACTCGACGTAACCACAGCTTGATCCCCTGTATCCGGATACGCGCGGCCACCACCAACGGTGCCAGCGGCGAAATGATTTGCATGATCGCGATTTGTTTTCTGGTTGCCGGTCGCCGCTGTCCGCGCAGGTTGGCGACGAATGCCGGCGCATGATCGCGGTGCAGCGTCACGGTGATGCCGACTTCGCTGTCGGGTCGTGGTGCTTGCACCAGGTAGTAGCCGTCCACCTGATTGAACGGCGAGACGTAGAACTTCTTGGCCGTCGCCACGGGCAGGTCGGCCGGTGGCAACAGGTAGGCATGGCGCTCGCCGTAGGTGTTGTGCACCTCGGCGATCACATGACGCAGCTGGCCGTCTCGGTCGTGGCACCAAAAGATGCTCAGCGGGTTGAAGACGTATCCGAAGACGCGCGCCTGCAGCAGCGCGGTGATACGGCCCTCGGGGGCGGCCAGGTCGCGGTCGGCGAAAAAGGCGCTGAGCCGTTCGCGCAGCGAGCCGTGCGGCGGGCCAGCGAAGTGGTCATCGGCGCGGAACCGTGCGAACGGTCGCAGCCACCAGGGCAGCCGGGGCAGGTCGTCGACGTCGACATACCAGCTGTAGCTTCGGTATTCGAACGAGTGATGCACCGGGACCTGTCGGCAATGGGTGATCGTGGTGCGGTAGATCGCCGGCGTCGGCGCTTGGGTCAGCATCCGACCGCCGCCTCCCGCCGGATCATTGCCGGCCAGTCGGCGCCGAGCCGGCGCGCCGCGCGCAGTCCCGAGGCGGCGCCGTCCTCGTGGAATCCCCAGCCGTGGTAGGCACCGGCGAACGCCACTCGATCGTCGTCGAGGGTTGCTAACTTGGTTTGGGCCGCAACAGATTCCGGTGTGTACAACGGATGGCTGTAGGTCATCTCGGTGATCACCGATTTGGGATCGACCCGGCGGTGGCCGCCGAGGGTGACCAGGTACCGGTGGGCGGCGTCCAGGCGCATCAGCCGGCTGACGTCATAGCTGACCACGACATGGTCTGACCCGGGTGTCACCAGGTAGTTCCAGGATGCGCGGGCGCCGCGGTGGTGGGGCAGCACCGACTCGTCGGTGTGCAACTGGGCGCGGTTGGTCGAGTAGGGAATCGCCCCCAGCACGGCGCGCTCATTCGGTGTTGGGTCGTCGAGCAGCAGCAGCGCCTGGTTGGGGTGGACGGCGATGACCGCTGCGTCGAAGAACCGAGGCGCGCTGTTGGCTGCCTGCACCAGCACGCCATCGGGCAGGCGCCGCAGCGAGTGCACCGGCGTTCCGGTCGAGACGTCGTGGAGCCGAGACGCAATGGCCTGCACGTAGTTCGCTGAGCCTCCGGTCACCGTGCGCCACGTCGGCGAGCCGAACACCGACAGCATGCCGTGATGTTCGAGGAAGACGAACAGATACCGGGCCGGATAGCGCAATGCGTCATCGCCCGCGCACGACCACACCGCCGCCACCAGGGGAGTGATGAAGTAGTCGACGAGATACGACGAGAAGCGGTGCCGGTTCAGGAAGGCTTCCAGGGTCTCCAGGCTGTCTTCAGCGTCCGCGCGTAGCAGTCGGGAGGCGGCGCGGTGGAAGCGGATGATCTCGGCGAGCATCAGCAGATAACGCGGTCGCAACGATTGCCGGCACGCGAACAGCCCCCGGATCCCCAGGGCTCCGGCGTATTCGAGGCCGATGTCGTCAGCCCGCACCGACATCGACATCTCCGACTCTTGGGTCGCCACACCGAGTTCGCTGAACAATCGGCACAACGTTGGATAGGTCCGTTCGTTGTGCACCAGGAACGCCGAGTCGACGCCGACAACCCGGCCGTCACCGTCGTGCACGAAATGGGTGTGTGCGTGGCCGCCGAGCCGCACGTCGGCCTCGTACATGGTGACGCGGTCACGCCCGGACAAGACATAGGCGGCGGTAAGGCCGGCCACGCCGCTGCCGATTACCGCTACCGAACGGGCGTATGACTGATCCACAACTCCTATTCGGAGCCACCGACCTGGCGGACGGGCTGCTGCGTGCTTACCGGTGTCTTAGCCGAAAGTGAACGAAAACACTTGCAGACCTTTGCTGACCTGCATGTCGAGCTGGTCGCGGTGCGCGGTTTCATCGGCCGCGATCTGATGCAGGGTGGGAGCCCCGCCGATCGAAGTCGTGGTGGTCTTCCCGTCTCGGGTCACCGTGATGGTGCCGATGCCGCCGACGACGGCGTAGACGTTTTTCGCGGTGTAGTTCAGCCGAACGGCGGCATCGTCGCCGTCGGCGCTGGCGCCCTGGTCGTCCAGGGTCCAGCGGCCGCGCAGGGCGAATTTGTCGTCGGTCAACCTCGCCGGGTAGCCGAACATGGCGGTGCCCACCTTGTATTCGCCGTCGCCGCCGTAGTTTCCGGTCTTGCCGACACCCAGGTAGGTCTCGGGTGTGAGCCGGGTCTGCGGAGTGGTGTCGAACGAGCTCACCGGAACGGGTAGCCGGACGTCCGGATTGGCGGCGACGAGCAATTGGCGGATCAGCTTTTCGGTGCCGTCGTAGTCGCCTTCGCCGAACTTGGTGTGCCGGACGGTTCCATTCGCATCGATCAGGTACTCGGCCGGCCAGTACAGGTTCTGGTAGTTGTTCCAGGTCGTGTAGTCGTTGTCCAGCGCGATCGGATAGGCGATGTGCAGCGCGGCGGCCCCGCTGGTGACATTGTCGGGGACTCGTTCGAAGGCGTACTCCGGCGTGTGCACTCCGATGACGACGAACCCGTCGTCGCGATAGCGGTTGTACCAATCGACCACATGGGGGATGGCGCGTTGACAGTTGATGCATGAATACGCCCAGAAGTCGATCAAAACGACCTTGCCACGCAACGACGCGAGGTCGATCGGTGCGCCGCCCGGGGTGTTGAGCCATTTGGCGATCCCGCCCACGGCAGGTGCGCGGCCGCACTGCTGCAGCTCGGTGGCGCCTTCGGTGCAGTCGGCCAGCTGACCGTTAGTCGTGCTGCCCAGGCTCAGTTTGTGCCGGATTTCGTTCGCCCCGATCCCTTTCTGCATCGCCGCCGTGTAGTCGGGGACGGCGCGCTGCAGCATCGCGGGTAGGTTGAAGACCAGCGCCACGGCCAATACGATCATCGTGATTCCGCCGGCGATCTGGATTCCGCGCTGGCGACGGCGGAAGGCTGTGACGCGCTGCGCGACTCGCTGCCCGGCCAGGGCGAAAACCAATAGCGGCAATGCCGTACCGATCGCGAATGTCGCGGTCAGGACGAGGGTCGCCGGGCCGATGGACGCGGTGCCGCCCGCGACCACGATGGCGGCCAGCACCGGTCCCGCGCACGGCACATACAACGCGCCCAACGTCAGCCCCAGCCCGAAACCACTTGCGCTCAAACTGTTTAAGCCGATCTGACGTTGCGGGATGCGGGCAAACGGCCGTTCGATCAGGTGTTGCAGCGGCGGGAAGATCAATCCGAGGCCGATGAGG
>DATIOT010000496.1:0-6841 GCA_035472875.1 Mycobacterium sp. | reverse complement strand
GGTTGGCGGCCTTCGGAGCCGAGGGCGACGATTTCGACCCGGCGCTGCACGAGGCCGTGCAGCACGAGGGTGACGGCGCAGAAGGCTCCAAGCCGGTGATCGGCAACGTGATGCGACAGGGCTACAAACTCGGCGAGCAGGTGCTGCGGCACGCGCTGGTCGGCGTGGTCGACACCGTCGCGGATAACTCACCGACCGCCGACCCAAGCGATAGCGACGCCAACGAGGGTGAGCAGCACGCAGAATCAGAACCGTCGGAGTAACAACGACGGCAGGACTCGAGGAAGGCGAAGGAGGTGACGCGCTATGGCTCAACGTGAATGGGTCGAAAAAGACTTCTATAAAGAGCTGGGCGTCTCCTCTGACGCCAGCGCCAAAGACATCAAGACGGCGTACCGCAAGCTGGCTTCCGATCTGCATCCGGACAAAAACCCCGCCGGAGCCGACCGATTCAAGGCCGTCTCCGAGGCGTACAGCGTGTTGTCCGACGAGGCCAAGCGCAAGGAGTACGACGAAACCCGCCGGCTGTTCGCCGGCGGTGGCTTCGGCGGCCGCAGGTTCGACACTGGTGGCTTCGGCGGCTTCAACGTCGGTGGTGACGGCGCCGAGTTCAACCTCAACGATTTGTTCGACGCCGCCGGCCGAAGCGGCGGCACCAACATCGGCGACCTGTTCGGCGGCCTGTTCGGACGCGGCGCCAGTGCCCGTCCCAGCCGGCCGCGGCGCGGCAACGACCTGGAGACCGAGACCGAGCTGGATTTCGTCGAGGCTGCCAAAGGCGTAGCAATGCCGCTGCGGCTGACCAGCCCTGCGCCGTGCACCAACTGCCATGGCAGCGGGGCGCGGCCGGGCACCAGCCCGAAGGTATGTCCAACCTGCAACGGCTCTGGCGTGGTCAACCGCAACCAGGGCGCGTTCGGCTTCTCCGAACCGTGCACCGACTGCCGGGGGAGTGGCTCGATCATCGAGCACCCCTGCGAGGAGTGCAAAGGCACCGGCGTCACCACCCGTACCCGCACCATCAACGTGCGGATCCCGCCGGGTGTCGAGGACGGACAGCGGATTCGGCTGGCCGGGCAGGGCGAGGCCGGGTTGCGCGGTGCCCCGTCGGGTGACCTGTATGTCACGGTGCATGTGCGGCCGGACAAGATCTTCGGCCGCGACGGCGACGACCTCACCGTGACCGTTCCGGTTAGCTTCACCGAATTAGCCCTGGGTTCAACGCTTTCGGTGCCGACGCTGGACGGCAAGGTCGGTGTCCGGGTGCCCAAAGGCACCGCCGACGGCCGCATCCTGCGAGTGCGCGGACGCGGTGTGCCCAAGCGCAGCGGCGGTAACGGGGACTTGCTCGTCACCGTGAAGGTAGCCGTCCCACCGAACTTGGAAGGCGCCGCCCAAGAGGCGCTGGAGGCGTACGCGGCAGCCGAGCGGTCCAGTGGTTTCAACCCACGGGCCGGATGGGCAGGTAATCGCTGATGGCTAAGCACCCCAAGGAACGGGAATCCCGGACCTTCTTGATTTCCGTGGCCGCCGAATTGTCTGGCATGCATGCGCAGACGTTGCGCACGTACGATCGCCTCGGGCTGGTCACTCCGCGCCGTAGTTCCGGTGGGGGGCGCCGTTATTCGCAGCACGACGTGGATCTGCTGCGCGAGGTGCAGCGGCTGTCGCAGGACGAGGGAGTCAACCTCGCGGGCATCAAGCGCATCATCGAGCTGACCAACCAGGTCGAGGCACTGCGGTCGCGCTTGACGGAGATGACCGCGGAGTTGGTGACGCTGCGTGCTAACCAGCGTCGCGATGTCGCGGTGGTCCCGAAGAGCACCGCACTGGTGGTTTGGCAACCGCGCAAGTCTCGCTGAGACGCGGCTAGCTCAAACGCGGATGGAGAACACCGCGAGCCCCGGCTCACCGGGACGCGCGCACCGGTAGCCACCGCGCCGCAGCGCGTCGGTCGGTGCGGTCATCGGCTCGAAACACATCACGTCTTCGCCTAGCGGCGCGAAGATCTGCGTCGCGGGATACCCCTGCTCGAACTGCACTTCCACGCGGCGTGCGCCGCCGGATACGGCGAACACCGCCCCATCGTTCACCTGGTCGTAGGCATCGTCAAAAGCCTTGTCGCCCAGCGGCTCTTCCTTAGCCTCCTGCTCGGAGGTGTCACCGGTGGGCAGTCCCCGTTCGTCAAGGCTCAAATGCCGCAGCGTCGGGGTCTCGATGATCCATTCGCCGCGGGGCACATCCGGCAAGCACAGATACGGATGAAAGCCGAAGCACAGCGGGACCGCCGTGTCACCTGTTGCGGTCACCGTGGTGCGCACCGTCAACGTCCGTTCGGCCAACCCGATGGTCACCGCCAGCACATGCGGATACGGAAAGCTGGCCAGCAACCGCGGGTCGGTGCCGAAATCCACTTCGGCGCTCAGCTCGTTGGCCGACTCCACTGTCACCCGCCAGCCCGGATAAGCGGCCAGTACGCCGTGGATGGGCAACCCGTTGGGATCGGGACGAACACCGTTTTCGCCCGGCGTCAGCGACACCGTCACGTTCTCAGCCGTATAAGTGTTTCCGCCCAACCGATTTGCCCACGGATACAGAATCGGAATCCCCATCGTCTTGGCCGCCGCGAGGTAGGCCTCCAGGCCATGCCGTTGCCCAAGCAGCTCCACACCGGAATCGGTCAGCGAAATGCCGATCATGCCCCCGTCGGGCACGAACTGCGCGGCCACCGATGACGACGGGTCGCGCAGGGTGACTACATGCACGCGGCTAGCCTAACGCGACAGCGGGTCGTGTTGAATGCGCTCTGGCGGGGCCCCTTTGCCGACTAGAGCGGCTTTGGTGGCGCGGACCATGGCCGGTCCGCCGCAGACGAGGATCTGCCGGTCGCCCCAGCCGCCGTACTTGGTCACCACATCGGGCAGCCGTCCGGTTTGGCGCACGTGGAGGCCGCGCGGTGGTGTCACGTCGGGATAGTCGGCGGCCCACGATGGATCGCGGTTGTACTCCGTCACCGGCGAGACAGACAGCCATGGATTGTGCGTTGCGACCTGCCACAGCGTGGGCAGGTCGTAGAGCTCGCAGCGGTAGCGAGCGCCGAAGAAAAGGTGCACCCGCGGGTTCATCGCGTGACGACTGAGGTCCAAGATCAGTGCCCGCAGCGGTGCCAGGCCGGTGCTACCGGCCACCATGAGGACGTCTCCGCCGTCTCGGTCGACATGCAGGCCACCGTGTGGGCTGGACAAGCGCCACCGATCGCCGGGCCGGGTTTCGTTGATGATGGCGGTGCTGACCAACCCGCCGGGGACCAGGCGGACGTGAAACTCGATCCCGCCGTCCGGGTCAGCCGGAATGGCCGGGCTCAGATATCGCCAGCGGCGTGGGCATTGCGGAACGTGGACGTTGACGTACTGGCCGGCGTGATAGTGCATCGGTCGGTCCAGACGCAGCCGAACGACCGCGAGATCCCGGGAGACCCGAATGTGCTCGATGACGGTGCCATCCCACCAGGCGGGTCCCTCGACGGCGTCGGCGGCCCCGCTCATCACCCCGGTGATGAGGTTGAGCGAATGACTGGCCGCGTCGTCGACGGCATCGGTCCAGGCGTCGCCCAAATGGGTGCGCAGCGTCGCATACAACGCGCGACGCAACGTCTCGTAATGGGTTGGCAGCACCCCATGTTTGCGGTGGTCGCTGCCGAGCTGGGCGAGAAAGGCCACCGGCTCCTGCGCGCGCTGCGCGACCAATTCGCTGTAGACCCAGTGCAATGCGTGGGCGAAAGCGGCCCGTTGGCCCTCCATTTCAGGTGGAAACAGGTCGCGGACCGAGACGTCGAGGGCAAACCAGTGGGTGTAGAACCGGTGGACGAGTTCGTTGCCGACATTCGGGCCCTCCTGCATGAAGGCGTCGCGCAGCACCCGCAACGCGTCCCGGTCGTCTAAGCCCACGGACCCCGATTCTAAGCTTGGCGCGAGTTGGCGGAATAGAAGGCGCTATAAGGCGTGAATCCCCTTGTACAGCACCACTAATCCGATCAGCACCAGGATGGCCGCAACCAGCACGGCGTTGTTCTTCTCCATCCAGTTCTTGAGCCGTTCCAAAGGACCACCGAAGCGGGGGCCGGCTCCTATGTACGCCAATATCGGGATCGCCACCGACGATCCGGCGACGGCGACGAACAACGCGGCAGATGTCACGGTTCCGGCGACGCCCAGCACGTCGGTGCCGATGGCCAAGCCGGCGGCCGCACAGACAAATAGCACCTTGGGATTCAGTACGGTCAGCGCCGCTGCCGTTATCCCCGCCCGGGCGGTCCAGCCCCATCCGACCGCCACGCGAGAACCGTAACGCGCCCTGGTCAGCCTTGCCGGACGGTATTCGACGGCCCGGCGGCGTAAGGCTGCTATCAGCGGCAACCCGCTCAGCTCCCACGAAATCTAGAGTTGAGTGGAACAGACTCAACCTTGACGGCGTTGAACAACGCGACAAGCATTTTCACTACGTACTCGAACGGAGGTGTCGTGGACTCGTTTAACCCGACAACCAAGACGCAGGCGGCCCTGACCTCGGCCCTACAGGCGGCGACGGCTGCCGGAAACCCCGAGATCAGACCCGCTCATCTGCTGTTGGCACTGCTGACGCAAAACGATGGGATCGCCGCGCCGCTACTGCAGGCTGTCGGCGTCGAGCCCGCCACTATCCGCGCCGAAACACAGCGCATTCTCGACCGGCTGCCCCAGGCCAGCGGCGCCAGCTCGCAACCCCCGCTGTCCCGCGAATCGCTGGCTGCCATCACCACTGCCCAGCAGCTGGCCACTGAGATGGACGACGAATACGTCTCCACCGAGCATCTGATGGTGGGGCTGGCCACCGGCGATTCCGACGTCGCCAAGCTGCTGACCGGACACGGCGCATCCCCACAGGCATTGCGGGACGCGTTCGTCAAGGTACGCGGCAGCGCCCGGGTCACCAGTCCGGATCCCGAGTCCACCTATCAGGCGCTGGAGAAGTACTCCACCGACCTGACCGCCCGGGCCCGCGAGGGCAAACTCGACCCGGTTATCGGACGGGACAACGAGATTCGCCGCGTCGTGCAGGTGCTCTCCCGTCGCACCAAGAACAATCCGGTGCTGATCGGTGAGCCCGGCGTCGGCAAGACCGCGATCGTGGAGGGCCTGGCGCAGCGCATTGTCGCCGGCGATGTGCCGGAAAGCCTGCGGGACAAGACCGTGATCGCCCTGGACCTCGGGTCGATGGTGGCCGGCGCCAAGTACCGCGGCGAGTTCGAGGAACGGCTCAAGGCCGTGCTCGACGACATCAAGAACTCCGCCGGTCAGATCATCACGTTCATTGACGAGCTGCACACCATCGTCGGCGCGGGTGCGACCGGCGAGGGCGCGATGGACGCCGGCAACATGATCAAGCCGATGCTGGCCCGTGGCGAACTGCGACTGGTCGGCGCCACCACGCTCGACGAGTACCGCAAGTACATCGAAAAGGACGCGGCGCTGGAGCGGCGCTTCCAGCAGGTGTTGGTCGGCGAGCCGTCGGTGGAGGACACCGTCGGCATCCTGCGCGGACTGAAGGAACGCTACGAGGTGCACCACGGTGTGCGCATCACCGACTCCGCGCTGGTGGCCGCGGCCACTCTGTCCGACCGCTACATCACCGCCCGCTTCCTGCCGGACAAGGCCATCGACCTGGTCGACGAGGCCGCCAGCCGGCTGAGGATGGAGATCGACTCGCGGCCCGTTGAGATCGACGAGGTCGAGCGGCTGGTGCGCCGGCTCGAGATCGAAGAGATGGCGCTTTCGAAGGAAGAAGACGAGGCGTCCAAAGAGCGTTTGGAGAAGTTGCGCGCCGAGCTGGCCGATCACAAGGAGAAGCTGGCCGAGCTGACCACCCGCTGGCAGAACGAGAAGAACGCGATCGACATCGTCCGCGAACTCAAGGAACAGCTGGAGACACTGCGCGGCGAGTCCGAACGCGCCGAGCGTGACGGCAACCTCGAGAAGGCCGCCGAACTGCGCTACGGCCGCATCCCCGAGGTCGAGAAGAAGCTCGATGCGGCGGTGCCGCAGGCCGAGGCGCGCGAGGATGTCATGCTCAAGGAGGAGGTCGGGCCCGACGACATCGCCGAGGTGGTGTCGGCGTGGACCGGCATCCCCGCCGGCCGGATGCTCGAGGGCGAGACCGCCAAGCTGCTGCGCATGGAGGACGAGCTGGGCCGGCGCGTCATCGGGCAACGGAAGGCGGTGACCGCGGTTTCCGACGCGGTGCGCCGGAGCCGGGCTGGTGTCGCCGACGCGAACCGGCCGACCGGGTCGTTCATGTTCCTCGGGCCGACCGGCGTCGGCAAGACGGAGTTGGCAAAGGCGTTGGCGGAGTTCCTGTTTGACGACGAGCACGCGATGGTCCGGATCGACATGAGCGAGTACGGCGAGAAGCACTCCGTCGCCCGCCTAGTCGGTGCGCCACCCGGCTATATCGGCTACGACCAGGGTGGTCAGCTGACCGAGGCCGTGCGACGGCGGCCGTACACGGTGATCCTGTTCGACGAGATCGAGAAGGCCCATCCGGACGTGTTCGACGTGCTGCTGCAGGTCCTCGACGAGGGCCGGCTGACCGACGGGCAGGGCCGCACGGTCGACTTCCGCAACACGATCCTGATCCTGACGTCCAACCTCGGGTCGGGCGGCAGCGAGGAGCAGGTGATGGCCGCGGTGCGCTCGGCGTTCAAGCCCGAGTTCATCAACCGGCTGGACGACGTCATCATCTTCGACGGGCTGAACCCCGAGGAGCTGGTGCACATCGTCGACATCCAGCTGCAGCAGCTGGCCAA
>DATIOT010000495.1:0-5843 GCA_035472875.1 Mycobacterium sp. | reverse complement strand
CCGGGTCGACGACGCCCGCCGCGCCCTACTGCGGGTGGAACCCGCCGCCGCGGTCGACGAGGAACTGGCCGAGATCGCCAGCGCCATAAGGGAAGAAAGCGGCGGCGGTGTGGCCGAGATGCTGCGACGGCCGTATTTGCGGGCCACTGTCTTCGTGGTTGCCCTTGGCTTCCTCATGCAGATCACCGGGATCAACGCGATCATCTACTACAGCCCGAGGCTGTTCCAGGCCATGGGGTTTACCGGAGATTTCGCGCTGCTGGCTCTGCCGGCCATGGTTCAGGTCGGCGGTTTGGCCGCAGTGTGTGCCGCGCTGGTTCTCGTCGACCGGTTGGGCCGGCGTCCAATCCTGTTGTCCGGCATCGCCGTGATGATCGCCGCCAACGTCGTGCTTATCGGCGTGTTCGCACAGGGCTTTGGCTATGGCGCCGTCGGGCCGATTCTCGGCCTCGCCGGGGTGCTGCTGTTCATCATCGGGTTCGACTTTTGTTTCGGCTCGCTGGTGTGGGTGTATGCCGGCGAGAGCTTTCCGTCTCGGCTGCGGTCGATGGGGTCGAGCACCATGCTCACCTCAAACTTGGTGGGCAACGCGATCGTCGCTGCGGGGTTCCTGACAATGCTCCATTCGCTTGGCGGTGCAGGAGCTTTCGCGGTGTTCGGCTTTTTCGCGGTGGTCAGCTTCGTCGTGATGTACCGATTCGCACCCGAGACCAAGGGGCGCCAGCTCGAAGAGATCCGGCACTTCTGGGAAAACGGCGGCCGATGGCCCTGATCAGCGGGGGAACCATGGTCCTCGACGGACAGATCTGCCGGCCCGGATGGCTACAGACATCGGGTGGACAGATCCTTGCCTGCGGGACCGGCCCACCGCGGCGTCCGGCTGACAGTGATTTTCCCGATTGCGTTGTGGTGCCGGGCTTTATCGATATGCATGTGCACGGCGGCGGTGGAGGCTCTTACCCGGAGCCCCCGGAAATCGCCAGGGCCGCCGGGTTCCACCTGCGGTACGGCACCACCACGACGCTCGCCAGTCTGGTCACCACCTCACCCGCGCAGCTGATTGCCGGCGTACGGGCACTGGCCGACGCCGTCCGACTGGGCACCGTCGCGGGCATCCACCTGGAGGGGCCGTGGCTGAGCCGGGCACGCTGCGGAGCGCACGACCATACCCAGATGCGTGACCCGGACCCCGCCGAGATCGATGCCGTGCTCGCCGCCGGAGCCGGCACCATCCGGATGGTCACCCTGGCGCCCGAGCTGCCCGGAACCGGCGACGCGATCCGGCGTTTTCTGGACGCGGGTGTTGTTGTCGCCGTGGGACATACCGATGCGACCTATGAGCAGACCAGACAAGCCGTTGGCCTGGGTGCCACCGTCGGCACGCATCTGTTCAACGCAATGCCGCCGCTGGGTCATCGCGAGCCCGGACCGGCGCTCGCATTGCTGCAGGACCCGACGGTGACAGTCGAGCTCATCGCCGACGGCGTGCATGTGCACCCCGCCATGGTGGCCGCGGTGATCGCGGCCGCGGGGCCCGACCGAGTCGCTGTGATCACCGACGCCATTGCCGCTGCCGGCTGTGACGATGGAGCTTTTCGGCTTGGCACCGTGCCGATCGACGTGGTGTCCGGCGTGGCGCGGGTACGGGGAACGTCGACGATCGCCGGCAGCACCGCCACCATGGATCGGCTGTTCCGCACCGTTTTTGAGCTCGGCTCGGACTCCGATGCGGCGCTGTCCGCTGCCGTTCGGATGACCTCGGCGACACCGGCCCGGGCTCTCGGCCTTGAGCGGGTGGGCAGCCTACGGGCGGGTTATGACGCCAATCTTGTTGTGTTGGACCGCGATTTGCAGATCAGGGCAATCATGGTGCACGGCGATTGGCGGGTGGGCGGGTAGTAGACCCGGGGCCCCAGAATATGCCGTGTCACATCGCGAACTAACGCAACCGACGGGTCAATCGGGAAAACGCGAGCGCGCCAACCGCTCCCACGGCCATCGCGGTCAGTGTCTGACGTGTACTAAGTCCCTCCTCCACTTGCACCCGCGGGGCGATGACCACGGGCGCCGGAGGGTCGACAGAATGGCTGCGCGGATCATCGGACGCCGTCGCCGCCCACGCGGTGGCGAACAGGACGAGCCACCAGCTAACGAAAGCGAACACCATTAAGCCCAGCACCGGCCCGAACGTGGCACCCGCCGGGCTGCGCAACACTGCCTGCAGGTAGATCGACCCCAACTGCTTGAACAACTCAAATCCGACGGCCGCCATCAACCCGGCCTTCATCGATGTGACGATGCCGACCGACTCCCGCGGCAGCCGGACGATCACGAAGGTGAATACCAGCCACGACACCAGAAAAGATATCAACACCGAGGCAGCCCGAAAGAGCCAGTCGAATACTGAGAATTGCGGAATGTGAAACCATCTCAGCACCGCCGCCATCGGTCTTTCATGGCCGAGCGCAGTGAGCGCGATGGTGGCTGCGATCACGCCGAACGTCCCCGCCATGGCTGCCAGATCAGACAGTTTGGTGCGCAGGAAGCCTCTTGAATTGACCGGGTGATCCCACATCTCGCTCAGCGCAAGCCGGAGGTGAAACATCCAGCCCAGGCCCGCCCAGAGTGCGGTGACCAACCCGATCACACCGACGGACGCACGCGCCGCGATCGCCGAATTCATCAAGTCGACCAGCTGCTGCCCCAGCTCGTTTGACACCCACGACCGGATGCGGTCGTCGATCGTTCGCAGCAGCTGCGGCCGGCGCGACAACGCGAATCCGCACACCGCGAAAGCGACCATCAACAAAGGAAATAGCGCGAAAAGCGTGTAGTAGGTGAGGCCCGCCGCAAAGAAATTGCCCTTGCGCTGGTCGAAGCGCTGGTAGGCGCGCACGACATGGTCGAACCATCCGAACCGGGCCCGCAGCCGATCAAGGACCCCTGGCTTGGCCGGTTCGGTCATGGTACCGCTCCAATTGAAAAGCGGGGTCCTACCTCCGTTGGGGAAGGAACCCTAGCCGATCGTAAACTCGCTGGACCGTTTTACCGGCCACATCCTGGGCCCGCTCGGCTCCGGCTGCGAGCACAGCCTCCAATTCGGTGGGATCGGCCGTTAATTCGTCGACCCGGGCCTTGATCGGACTTACGAACTCGACGACCGCCTCGGCGGTGTCCTTCTTCAGTTCGCCGTAGCCGCGCCCGGCGTAGCCCTCGACGAGCTTGTCGATGTCGCTCCCGGTGACCGCCGATTGAATGGTCAGCAGATTCGATACGCCCGGCTTGGCATCGGTGTCATAGCGGATCTCGCGCTCGCTGTCGGTCACGGCCGAGCGAATCTTGTTGGCGGACAACGCCGGATCATCGAGCAAGTTGATCAGCCCGGTATCGGTGGCCGCCGACTTGCTCATCTTCGACGTCGGGTCTTGTAGGTCGTAGATCTTGGCGGTGATCTTGGGAATGAGCAAGTCGGGAACCACGAACGTGTCCGGAAAGCGGGCGTTGAAGCGCTGTGCGACGTCGCGCGCCAGCTCCAGGTGCTGCCGCTGGTCCTCACCGACGGGCACCAGATCGGTGTCGTATGCCAGTACGTCGGCGGCCTGCAACACCGGGTAGGTGAACAGTCCGACGGTGGTGGAGTCGCTGCCCTGACGCACCGACTTGTCTTTGAACTGAGTCATCCGCGACGCCTGCCCGAAACCGGTGAAGCAGCCCAACACCCACGCCAACTGGGTGTGGGCAGGCACGTGGCTTTGCACGAAAACGGTGCTGCGATCCGGATCGATACCCAGCGCCAGGTACTGCGCGGCAGTGACCAAGGTCCGGTGTCGCAGCGCCTCGGGATCCTGCGGGACCGTGATGGCGTGCAGGTCGACGACGCAGAAGAACGCGTCGTGGTCGTCCTGCAGCGCGACCCACTGGGTGATGGCACCCAACGCGTTACCGAGGTGAAGCGAATCAGACGTGGGCTGCACGCCGGAGAAAATCCGGCTGGGTCCGGTAGCGGTGCTCATGATGCCCCGATCCTTCCACGCCGGCACCAGCCGTTTCGACCGACCGTTGGTTGCGGTACCGGCGGTACCACCTTTAGTGTCGGCAACATGACGACTCGCCCGCCGATCCACCTCGGTTCTGGAGAGCCGGTCCTGCTGCTGCACCCGTTCCTGATGTCCCAAACGGTATGGGAGACCGTGTCGCAGCAGCTGGCCGACACCGGCCGGTATGAGGTATTCGCCCCGACGATGGCCGGCCACCATGGCGGACCATCCGCAGGCACCTGGTTCCTGAGCTCCTCGGTGTTGGCCGACCACGTCGAGCGCCAGCTCGACGAACTGGGCTGGGATACCGCCCACATCGTCGGCAACTCGCTGGGCGGTTGGGTCGCCTTCGAACTCGAGCGGCGCGGGCGGGCACGCAGCGTCACCGGCATCGCCCCGGCGGGGGGATGGACGCGATGGAGCCCGGTCAAATTCGAGGTGATCAGCAAGTTCGTCTCGGGCATGCCATTCCTGGCGTTGGCCCGATTGTTCGGCCAACGGACGCTGCAGCTGCCGTTTAGCCGCCGGTTGGCCACCCTGCCGCTGAGCGGATCGCCGGATAGCGTCAGTGAGCGCCAACTCAGCGGCATCGTCGACGACGCCGCGCACTGCCCGGCCTACTTCCAGCTGCTGCTCAAGGCACTGCTGCTGCCCGGCCTGCAGGAGTTGGCGGAGACGGCCGTACCTGCCCATTTGGTGCTGTGCGAGAAGGATCGCGTGGTCCCTCCGCGCAGGTTCAGCCGGCACTTCACCGATCACCTGCCTCCCGAAACGCGCATCACCAGGCTCGACGGCGTCGGGCACGTTCCGATGTTCGAGGCGCCAGGGCGTATCACCGAGGTCATCTCCGAGTTCATCGACGAGTACAGCCAGCCGATGCGAGCCGTCGACCCACCGGCTAGTTAGCCAGCGCCTTCTCCAAGTTCTCGGCGATCGAGTTGAGGAACTCCTCGCTGTTTTGCCAGTCCTGATCAGGACCGATGAGGATGGCGAGGTCCTTGGTCATCTTGCCGCCCTCCACAGTGCCGATGACGACTTCCTCTAGCTTCTGGGCGAAGTCAATGACCTCAGGTGTGTTATCCAGCTTGCCGCGGTGCTGCAGTCCGCGCGTCCAGGCGAAGATCGAGGCGATCGGGTTGGTCGAGGTCGGTTTGCCGGCCTGGTACTGGCGGAAGTGCCGGGTGACGGTGCCGTGTGCGGCTTCTGCCTCGACCGTCCTACCGTCGGCTGTCATCAGCACTGACGTCATCAGCCCGAGCGAGCCATAGCCTTGTGCGACGGTGTCCGACTGGACGTCACCGTCGTAGTTCTTGCAGGCCCATACGTAGCCGCCCTCCCACTTGAGGCAGGCGGCCACCATGTCGTCGATCAGCCGGTGCTCGTAGGTCAGGCCTTCGGCTTCGAACTTGTCCTTGAATTCCTCGTCGTAGATGCGCTGGAACTCGTCTTTGAACATGCCGTCGTAGGCCTTGAGGATGGTGTTCTTGGTCGACAGATACACCGGCCATTTGGCATTGAGGCCGTACGAGAATGACGCGCGCGCGAAATCCCGGATGGAGTCCTTGAAGTTGTACATCCCCATTACGACACCGCCGTCCTCGGGGATGGACACCACCTCGTGCACCATCGGCTCGCTGCCGTCGGCGGGCGTGAAAGTCAGTGTGACGGTGCCCGGCTGGTCGACCTTGAAGTTCGTGGCCCGATATTGGTCACCAAACGCGTGCCGTCCGATGATGATCGGCTTGGTCCAGCCTGGAATAAGCCGGGGCACGTTCTTGATGACAATCGGCGCACGGAAAACCGTGC
>DATIOT010000494.1:0-1896 GCA_035472875.1 Mycobacterium sp. | reverse complement strand
CAACCAATGGATGACTGGCTGATCGCGGTGATCGTCCCGATGGGAATCGCCGTCCAGTGTGAGTACGACAGTACGCTCAAACAACCGGAAGACCCGACGCTTTCACTCCAGCTGCTTGGCTTTTTGACCGACTTCAGGGGGTGCGACGGCTCGCCTGACAGCGTCGCGGCGATGCAGCGTGACCTCGCCGGCTTTGGTGTCACCGAAGGGCTTGGCTGGGTTGTGCAACGGATCGCATCCGCCGAAGGAACCTCAACGGTGGGTCTCATGCTCGGCCTCGTCGTCGACACGATCGAGCGCGCCCGTGAGCTGCCGAGTTTTGTGCCTCTGGTCGTCGTCACCGGTCCCCATCCGCTGCCGACGCCGGGAGTAGGTTATGCCCAGTAAGTCCGAACGCCAGCGCAAGAAGATGGGGGCCGATCTCGCCCGCGCCCGCGAAGGCAAACCCACCGAAACCGGGATGACGCCGGCGCAGTTGCGGCATTTCGCGAAAAAACCGGTGAAGCCGCCAGCCTCGAAAAAGCGGGGGAGATCGCGATGAGCGGGATACAGCCCAACAATGTGCCGGTCGGCTCGATCATCGCCGGCACCAGCTACACGCTTGGGGGGAGGGATTTTGCGCAGTGCTTGGTCTTTACCAGCGGCAGCGCGATTGCCGTGACGTTGCCGGCACCGGGGGGTGGCGGTGGCGAGCTCTACGGTAATTGGAACACCAGCATCTTTGCCCAAGGCGCGGGGACCGTGACGATCACCCCGGCGGCTCCGCTCGTCGGTCCCACGCCGACGATCAACGGTGCTGCCAGCGTAACCGTGACCACCGGCAATTCCCGGCGCGTCTTCCTCGGCACCGACGGCAACTGGTACGCGCCGCCGGGGGCGTGATGATGCGGCTCTATCTCCTGGGGGCGTCCCTGGCGCTGCTGCTCGTCGCGGCGCTGGCGGCTTTTGCGCAGAACCCGGGGCCGCCGGGATCCGGCGTCACGACGGTGGCGACGCCAGCCTCGAGCCAGGCGCTGCCGATGCTGCAGTCGAGCGCCGCCGAGGCCAGCCACGTCTTCAAGACGCAACCCGGCAACCTCTATGCGCTGGGCGTGATGAACACCGGCAATGCCGGGTTCGTCCTCTTGGTCGACGGCACCACGGTCCCGGCGGATGGCGCGCTGACGTCATGCGGCACCGCCAACCCGACGGGATGCCTCAAGGCGTGCTACCCGATCGGTCTCGGCACCGCCACGGCACCGGTCTACGGCGGTCTGCAGATGCAGCCCGGCCCGCCGATCTCGTTTGTCAACGGGATCATCGCCGTCTACAGCTCGACCGGCTGCAGCACCAAGACGGTCGGCGCGGCTAATATCTTCTTTCAAAGCCAGGTTTACTGATGCGGCGCGCCGGTCTCGTCATTGTCGCGGCGTTCCTCGCGCTTGGGACGGCGCGGCTGGCGGCGCAGAACTGGTCGCAAGGACCGAGTGGCGGCGCTAGGCAGGGGACGACATCCGGGGCCCCCGCCGCTGCCGGGACAGTCGGCGAGTTCTTTTCGCAGACGATGGATTTTAACCTCAGCACCACGGCTTCGGTCACCAGCGCCTCGCCTGCGGTCATCACTTGGACGGCCCACCCGTTTACCGCAGCCTGCGTCAGCGTCGGGCCGAAATGTGTCTTCGCAGTGGTTTTTGTCAACATTACCGGCGGCGCAGGGATTACCGCCCTGCAGAACTATTTTATCGATCCGGCGTCAGTGACGGCGAATACATTTCGGATTGCGACGACTGTTGCCAATGCCCTCGCCGGGGTCGATGTCAATACGACCTCATCAGGATCAGGGCTTATGGTAGGTGCGTCTTATTATCCTACGAGTGCAACAATTCAGACTATGGGTGGGTTTCAGTTGACACCGGG
>DATIOT010000493.1:0-11560 GCA_035472875.1 Mycobacterium sp. | reverse complement strand
TCGCCTAAGAGCCCGAACCACTTGGCAGCGGTCTCGACGTCTTTGTCGCCGCGACCAGACAAGTTGACCACAATGACTGAGCCGCTTCCCAACTCCATGCCCAGCTGGAGGGCGCCGGCAACCGCGTGGGCGGATTCAATGGCCGGGATGATGCCTTCTGCGCGGCACAGCAGGCGGAACGCCTCCATCGCCTCGGAGTCCGTGATGGGCTGGTAGTCGGCACGTCCGGTTTCCTTGAGCCACGCATGTTCGGGACCCACTCCCGGATAATCCAGACCCGCTGAAATCGAATGAGATTCGATGGTCTGACCGTCCTCGTCCTGCAGCAGGTAAGAAAACGATCCCTGAAACGCACCGGGCGAACCGCCGGTGAATGTCGCTGCATGCCTGCCGGTCTCGACACCATCGCCTGCCGCCTCGAATCCGACCAGCCGCACACTGGGATCATCGAGAAACGCGTGGAAGATCCCGATGGCGTTGGATCCTCCGCCGACACAGGCCACGACCGCGTCGGGCAACCGACCAGCCTGCGCCTGGATCTGTGCGCGCGTCTCCAGGCCGATGATCCGCTGAAAATCGCGCACCATGGTCGGGAAGGGATGCGGTCCGGCGGCGGTGCCGAAACAGTAGTAGGTGTTCTCCGCGTTGGTAACCCAATCCCGGAACGCCTCGTTGATTGCGTCCTTGAGTGTTTGCGAGCCCGTCTCAACCGACACCACCTCGGCGCCCAGCAGCCGCATCCGCGCCACATTGAGGGCCTGGCGGGCGGTGTCGACGGCGCCCATGTAGACCACACACTCCAGGCCGAGCAATGCGCAGGCCGTGGCCGTGGCCACTCCGTGCTGACCGGCACCGGTCTCGGCGATCACCCGAGTCTTGCCCATTCTCTTGGCCAGCAAGGCCTGACCGAGCACATTGTTGATCTTGTGAGAACCGGTGTGGTTCAGGTCTTCTCGTTTGAGGAAGATGCGCGCCGAGCCGGCGTGCTCGCTGAGCCGAGTGGCCTCATACAGCGGAGACGGCCGTCCGGCGTAGTTCGCCTGCAGCTCATCGAGGATGTCAAGGAAATCCGGGTTAACGCGTTCCTTCTCGTAGGCGGCGGTGACCTCTTCGATCACCGCCATCAGCGCCTCCGCGACGTAGCGTCCTCCGTAGCTGCCGAAATGCCCTCCCGCGTCAGGATCGTGGCGGGTGGGTTCGACGAGAGCAGCACTCGTGCGCGGAAGATCAGGCTGGGATAGATCTGCCATTACCAAGGCTCAACGCACGGACGGCTCATCAACGGCTAGCGAGAGGGTTTGGGGCAGGATGGGTGGGTGCCGGCCGTGACCAGGTCGGCAACCGCAGCGCGCGGGTCGCCGCTTTTGACCAGACCTTCGCCGACCAATACGGCGTCAGCGCCCGCACCCGCATACGCCAACAGATCTCCGGTACCACGCACACCGGACTCGGCGATCCTGATTACGTTACTGGGCAGCCCGGGAGCGATTCGCGCGAAGCAATCCCGGTCCACCGCCAGCGTCTTGAGATCTCTGGCGTTGACGCCGATCACTTTGGCCCCAGCCTTCAGTGCCCGGTCGGCCTCTTGTTCGGTGTGCACTTCGACGAGCGCTGTCATACCAAGTGATTCGGTGCGGTCCAGCATCGACGCCAAAGCGGACTGATCCAACGCGGCAACGATAAGCAGCAGCATGTCGGCGCCGTGCGCGCGTGCCTCATGGATCTGATATGGCTGCACCACAAAGTCTTTGCGCAATACCGGGATCGAGACCGCGGCCCGCACCGCGTCAAGATCGTCAAGCGACCCTTGAAAACGTCGTTCCTCGGTCAAAACGCTGATGATCCGGGCACCACCATCTTCGTAAGCACGAGCGAGTTTTGCCGGATCAGCAATGGTTGCTAGTGAACCCGCCGATGGACTGGCGCGCTTGACCTCGGCGATGACGCCGATCCCGGGCTCGCGTAAGGCGGCCATCGCGTCGAGCGGTGGCGGCGCGGCCGCGGCGGCTTCTTTGATTTCGGACAGGCTGATACGGGCTTCGCGCGCGGCAACGTCGGCCCGGACTCCCTCGAGGATGGAGTCAAGCACGCTTGCCGGACTCATGCCTGTCGTTTCCCTTCCCACGGTCACCCACGGTCCCCCGCCGATTTCGACGACGTCAATGAAGGGTAGCGACTGTCGGCTCGCGGCCCGTCACCGACCCTCGGTGTCAGACTCGCGGGGCCGATCAGTCGGGTCGCGTCCCTCGTCGAGCGCGTCCCAGATCATCCGCTCCGACATCTCCGGCGCCTCCGGCTCCTCTAGCATCGCCCCGTCAGCGTCTCCGCGTAGCGCAATTGAACGGCGAGTCGCCGGCGACGCATATTTTGTCGCGGCCTCGCGGGCCGACATCGCCGACCGCATCAATAAGACGGCGGCGAGCAGAGTGCAGACGGCAGCGGCCACCGCGACCCCTGCTCCCCAGTAACGCCGCTCGCTTCCCACAAGCGACACCACCGAGATGTGCGCCAGATCGGCTCCGCGTACCGCCACGCCCGGGATGACCCACAGGCTGACGCCCAGATAGCCGATCGCAAGGCTAGCCGCCGCCAGCAGCCCCGCCAGCACCCGCAGCGGCCGGCCGCGCACCGCCAATGCCGCGACGGCCGTAGCCAGCATGAGCAGCGCCAACGGCAGCAGGGCCGTCGACCACGACGCGCCGGATAGCGTCACCTCCTTCGGGGGACCCAGCCCGTCAAACGACCGGATCACAACCCACGGCAGCCGCGACGCCGTCCACAGCGCCCCGGCGGCAGCGACCAGCAGCAACTGGGCTACCCCGATCGTCAGCCGGGCTCGGCGGTCCCGCCGGGCATCAGCCATTACGGCTCACGTCCGGAGCGGTCAGCGTCTCGGCGGCGGCGATCGCATTGAGCACCGCTCGCGCCTTGTTGGTCGCCTCGGTGTGTTCGTAAGGACCATTGGAATCGGCCACGACCCCACCGCCTGCCTGGACATAGGCAGTGCCGTCGCGCATCAACGCGGTGCGGATGGCGATCGCGAAGTCAGCGTTGCCGGCGAAGTCGAGGTAACCGACCACGCCGCCGTAGAGGCCGCGGCGGGTCTTCTCCACCTCTTCGATCAGCTCCATGGCTCGCACCTTGGGCGCGCCCGACAGCGTGCCGGCCGGGAAGCAGGCCGTCACCGCATCCAAGGCGGTGCGGCCCTCGCCGAGCATCCCGGTCACCGTCGAGACCAGGTGCATCACGTGGCTATAGCGCTCGATGCGGCTGTAATCCTCGACGCGAACGGTGCCCGGTGTGCAGACCCGGCCCAGGTCGTTGCGGCCCAGGTCGACCAGCATCAGATGCTCCGCACGTTCTTTGTCGTCGGCCAGCAGCTCCTTTTCCAGCAGTTGATCCTCTTCGTCGTTCTGCCCGCGCCACCTGGTCCCGGCGATCGGATGCGTCGTCGCCCAACCCTCGGTGACGGTGACCAGCGCCTCCGGGCTGGATCCGACGATCGAAAAGTCAGTCGCCCCATCGCTATTCGGCACATGCAGCAGGTACATGTAGGGGCTGGGGTTGGTTGCCCGCAGCATGCGGTACACGTCGATCGGATCGACATCGGTGTCCATCTCGAAGCGCTGCGAGGGCACCACCTGAAAGGCTTCGCCGGCCGCTATCTGCTCGACGAGGTACTCGACGATCTTGCCGTATTCCTCGAAGGTGCGCTGCGCTCGGTGCCGGGGCACGGGCCTGCTGAACGTGGCGACCGTCGACGGCAGCGGCTGTCCCAGCGCTGCGGTCATCACATCCAGCCGCGAGATCGCGTCGTCGTAGGCCTCATCGACCCGCTCATCGGTGCCGTTCCAGTTCACCGCATTGGCGATCAGGGTGATGGTGCCTTCATGGTGGTCAACGGCGGCCACATCGGTGGCGAGCAACAGCAGCATGTCCGGCAGTTTCAGGTCGTCGACGGCCAGTTCGGGCAGGCGTTCCAGGCGCCGCACCAGGTCGTAGGCGAAGAAGCCGACCATGCCGCCCGACAGCGGCGGAAGTCCCGGCATCGCCGCGGTGGCCAGCAGCTCGAGGGTGGCACGCAGTGCGTGCAGCGGGTCGCCTCCGGTGGGCGCGTCCTGCGGCACCGTGCCCAGCCACACCGCTTCGCCGTCGCGCACGGTCAGTGCTGAGGGCGCCCCCGCGCCGATGAACGACCATCGCGACCAGGATCGGCCGTTCTCAGCGGACTCCAGCAGGAAGGTGCCGGGGCGATTGGCGGCGAGTTTGCGGTAGGCCGACAGCGGCGTCTCGCTGTCGGCCAAGACCTTGCGGGTCACCGGAACCACGCGGTGCTCGGCCGCGAGCTGGCGAAAGTCCTCCCGTGAGGTGGTGGCGGCGAGGTGGGCGGGCACCGAACCATCCTCGCAGATACGCTGCCGAGCTTGGCCCGCCCGACGGCAATGCAGGCCGCCCAAGCGGCGCGAGGAGAAGTCGGGCAAATCGGGCGTAGCGTGACGGCCATGAAAACTGGTGACACCGTGGCCGACTTCGAACTACCCGATCAGACGGGAACGCCACGCAAGCTCAGCGCCCTGCTTTCCGACGGACCCATCGCCTTGTTCTTTTATCCGGCGGCGATGACGCCCGGCTGCACCAAGGAGGCCTGTCACTTCCGCGACTTGGCCGCGGAATTCGCCGCAGTGGGGGCAAACCGGGTCGGCATCAGCGTCGATCCGGTGCAAAAGCAGGCCAAGTTCGCCGACATGCAGAACTTCGACTACCCGCTGCTGTCGGACACCGAGGGCAGCGTCGCCACCCAGTTCGGCGTCAAGCGCGGTCTGCTGGGCAAATTGATTCCGGTCAAACGAACAACTTTTGTCATCGACACCGATCGCACGGTGCTCGACGTGATCTCCAGCGAATTGAGCATGGACACACACGCCGACAAAGCACTGCAGACGCTGCGCGCGCGTTCTTCCGCCTAATCGGCTGCGCTATTTGGCCTTTAAGGGTTGATCGCCAGAAACACGTACGCGGCCAGCAGCACCAGATGCAACTCACCCTGCAGTCGGGTGGCCCGGCCGGGTACCACGGTCAGCATGGTGATCACGACGGTCAGCGCAAGCAGCACCAACTGGGTTGCGCCGAGGCCGAGGATTAGCGGTCCTTTGAGCCAGACAGAGGCCAACGCGATAACCGGGATGGTGAGCCCGATGCTGGCCATCGCCGAGCCGTAGGCCAGGTTCAGGCTGGTCTGGATGCGGCCGCGCCGCGCCGCACGCGCCGCCGCGAGTGTCTCCGGCGCCAGCACCAGCGTGGCAATGACCACGCCCACGAACGACTGTGGGAATCCGACCGCCGCCACCGCACGTTCGATAACGGGCGATTCCTGTTCGGCCAGCCCTACCACCGCGACCAGCGCGACGACCAGCAGCACGAGGCTGATCAGCGCCGACCGAGTGCTCGGCGGCTCGGCATAGCTTTCATCCCCCTCGGACAGGCCTTTCTGGCCCTTCTGCGCGATCGGCAGGAAAGAGTCACGGTCGCGAACGGTCTGGGTGAAAACGAACAGCAGGTACACCAACAGCGAGGCGACCGCGGCGAACGCGAGCTGGCCAGGAGTGAACTCCCTGCCCTGGTGGCTGGTGGTGAACGCGGGCAGCACCAGGCTCAACGTGGCCAACGTCGTGACCGTGGCCAGCGCGGCCCCACTGCCTTCTGCGTTGAACAATGTCACGTCGTAGCGCCGGGAGCCGAGCAACAGCGACAAACCGGCAATCCCGTTGGTGGTGATCATCAGTGCGGCGAATACGGTGTCCCTGGCCAGCGTCGCGGCCTCGTTGCCGCCGGACGCCATCAGCTCGACGATGAGAGCCACCTCGATGACCGTCACCGCCGCCGCGAGGAACAGCGACCCGAACGGCTCGCCGACCCGGTGCGCGACCACCTCCGCGTGGTGTACCGCGGCCAGCACGGCACCGGTGAGAAGTGCTGCCTCTACCGCGGCAAGCACCGGCCCGGGCTCCTGACCCCAGGTCGCTGCCAGCGCGACGAGGGCAACCAGCGGTACCAGCACGGCCCAGGACACGCGTTTCAACATCGCCCGCCATTCTCATCGATGACATCCGGCAGCCAGAACCCACACCAGCGCCGATGGGAACGGGGCCCTCCGCAATTACCCCTTTGCCGCAGTGACGGCATCAGTAGCATGCTCACATGCCGACAAGCGATGGGCTACTCGAAGGCGATGTTTTCGCTGGATACATCATCGTCGGGCGGCTGGGGACCGGCGGCATGGGCCAGGTATACCTGGCGCAGCACCCGCGGCTGCCCCGCCGCGATGCCCTCAAAATTCTGCCTCACGAACTGACCGCGAACGACGAATTTCGCCAACGCTTCAACCGGGAGGCCGACCTGGCCGCGAGCCTGTACAACGAGCACATCGTCGGCATCCACGACCGCGGTGAATACGAAGGGCAACTGTGGATCTCGATGGACTACGTAGAGGGAACCGACGCGGCGAAATTACTACGCACCCAATATCCGTCCGGGATGCCGAAAGCCGATGTCGTCGAGATCATTTCGGCTGTCGCCGACGCCCTCGATTACGCCCATTCGCGCGGCCTGCTGCATCGTGACGTCAAGCCATCCAACATCCTGCTGACCGATGCCATCCCCCGACGACGGATTCTCCTCGCCGATTTCGGCATCGCCCGGGAATTGGGCGACATCAGCGGTCTGACCGCGACGAACATGCTGGTGGGCACCACCGCGTACTGCGCGCCCGAACAACTGCGGGGTTCGGATCTGGACGGACGAGCCGACCAATACGCGCTCGGCTGCACCGCGTTTGACCTGCTTTCCGGGTCCGCCCCGTTTCGCCACTCGAACCCGGCGGTGGTCATTACCCAGCATTTGTCGGCGCCACCACCGCACATCAGTGAGCGCCGACCTGAATTAGCCGACCTCGACGGCGCTCTTGCCAAAGCGCTCGCCAAACAACCCGACGACCGTTACCCGACGTGCGTGGATTTTGCGGCGGCACTTGGTAGCGAGCTGAACACCGCAGCGGCCGAGGTGGCGGGCCCCACCGAAGTCATCGCCGCACCGACGGACGGGATCGCGGAGCCCCAGTACACATCACCCGCAGCTCCGAAAGCGTGCAATAGCCGGCTAAGGATGGGGACATTGATCGCGGCATTGGTCGCCGTCGCGTTGGTCAGCGTCGCGGCGGTCGTGGGGGTCCACATGTTCCGCGGCAAGTCCAACCAACCGGGCAGCAGCGCCCCTTCGCAGTCAGGGCGGCCACCGCCGAGCAATGCCGCTCCGCCGTCAACGCCGGCGATCAAGCTATCCAGCCAAATCACCGATCAATCCAGTGTGCTCGGCCCCCTCGAGAACGACGCGGTGAACCGAGCACTCAACAGGCTCTACAACGAGCGAGGCACCCGGCTCTTGGTGGTGTACGCCAAGAATTTCGGCGGCCTCAAGCCGTTCAGGTGGGCCGAGGACACCATGCGCGCCAACAATTTCACCGATAGCGACGCCATCCTGGCCGTGGCCACCGACGAGCCGGCCTTCTCCTTCCGGGTGCCGAACGCGGTGATCAACGGAAAGGCCATCGATCTCGAGATCATTCGTCGTGACCGCATCGGGCCGGCCGTGTTCCATCGCGAATGGGCCCGCGCGGCAATAGCCGCGGCCAACGGATTGGATGTCGCCCCAAACTAACTTTCGGGTTGCAGCAGCACGTCGGCGTCGAAGCAGCTGTGGTCGCCGGTGTGGCAGGCGGCGCCGACCTGGTCGACCATCAGCAGTATGGTGTCCCCGTCGCAGTCCAGTCGCACCGAGTGGACGTGCTGGGTGTGGCCGGACGTCGCGCCCTTGATCCACTGTTGGGCGCGGGATCGCGAATAGTAGGTGGCCTCACGGGTTTCCAGGGTGCGGGCGAGTGCCTCGTCGTCCATCCAGGCGACCATCAGCACGTCGCCGCTTCCCCGCTCCTGCACGACTGCGGTGAATAGTCCTTCGGCGTTGCGCTTCAGACGCGCGGCGATGTTGGGGTCCAGCGTCATCGCACGATCCTTACCGCGATATTTTCCGAGGCCATGGCGGCCTTGACCTGCCCGATAGTCAGCTCACGGAAGTGAAAGACGCTGGCCGCCAATACCGCATCGGCGCCGGCGGCAACAGCGGGCGCGAAGTGTTCGACTGCTCCGGCGCCGCCGCTGGCAATCACCGGCACCGTGACCGCCGCGCGGACCGCGCGCAGCATGGGCAGGTCGAAGCCGGCTTTGGTGCCGTCGGCGTCCATCGAGTTCAGCAGGATCTCCCCCACCCCGAGTTCGGCGCCGCGAACCGCCCACTCGACGGCGTCGATACCGGTGCCGCGGCGACCTCCATGGGTGGTGACCTCCCAGCCCGACGGTGTCGGCGCTGATCCGGCGGGCACCGTGCGTGCGTCGACGGACAACACGATGCACTGGGAGCCGAACTGGGTTGCCATCTCTGCCAGCAGGTCGGGGCGGGCGATGGCGGCGGTGTTGACAGAGACCTTGTCGGCCCCCGCGCGCAGCAATACGTCGACGTCGGCCACCGTGCGCACACCGCCGCCGACCGTCAGCGGGATGAACACCTGCTCGGCGGTGCGGCGCACCACCTCCAGCATCGTCGCCCTTCCCGACGACGACGCGGTCACGTCAAGAAAGGTCAGCTCGTCGGCGCCTTCGGCGTCATAGGCCGCCGCAAGCTCCACGGGATCACCCGCGTCCCGGAGGTTCTCGAAATTGACCCCCTTGACTACCCGCCCGTCGTCGACATCCAGACACGGGATCACACGCACGGCAAGGCCGGTACCCGAGTACATGTCAGTAGTCCCCCGGTTCGCCTGTGGTGCGCAGGATCTCCAGAATCTCGTGATGTGCGCCGGGTGCTGCGGCCAGCACCGACCGCGATGCCGGGGTCCACGGTTCACCAGCCAGGTTGGTGACAATGCCACCCGCGGCCCGCACCTGCGCGACCCCCGCGGCATGATCCCAGACGTGGCCACCGAAACTTATTGCGCCACCGAGGATTCCGTCGGCAACGTAGACGAGGTCAATGCCGGTAGACCCATGCATACGCAACCGTGACGACACCCGGCTGAGATTCTCCAGCACCGCCAGCCGATAGCGTCCCGGGAACCGGCCCCGTGAGTCAGCGCTGAACGTGCCGACGCCAACGAGACTGTCGGCCAGCTCCGCGCGAACCAGCGACGGCCGCGTCATACCGTTTTTCATCAGCGGTCCACCTGCGACGGCGGTGTAGCGCTCGTCGGTGAACGGCAGCCAGGTCAGGCCGGCCACCGGGTCGCCGTCGTGCAGCAGACCCAACAGAATCGCGGCCATCGGTGATCCGGCGGCGTAGTTGAACGTGCCGTCGACGGGATCGAGTACCCACACCCACGGCGAGTCGACGGCCGCGCCGCCGAACTCCTCGCCGTGCACGCCAATTCCGGTGGCCTCGACAAGCGCGGAGACAACTTGGCGCTCGATGGCGAGGTCGACTTCGGTGGCGAAGTCGTCGCCTTTCTTGGAGACCGCCGAATCGGCGCGGTGGCCGTCCAGGAACCGCGGAACCGCCGCATCCAGGATCGCCGACGCCTTTTCAACCAAGGGGGCCACCAGCGCGTCCAAATCCATTGCGGGGCTACTCCCGTACCGCGGCCAGCGCCTGCGGCAAGGTGAACCGCCCGGCGTAGAGGGCCTTGCCGACGATGGCGCCCTCGACCCCGCGGCCGGTGAGAGTGGCGATGGCGCGCAGGTCGTCCAGGCTCGACACCCCGCCGGAGGCGATCACCGGGGCTTCGGTGCGATCGGCGACAGCAGCCAGCAGGTCGAGATTGGGGCCCCCCAGCGTGCCGTCCTTGGTGACATCGGTGACGATGAACCGCGAACATCCTTCGCCGTCAAGGCGTTCCAGCACATCCCACAGGTCGCCGCCATCGGTTTCCCAGCCGCGTCCGCGCAACCGGTGCTCGCCGTCGACGATCTGGACGTCCAACCCCACGGCGACTTTGTCGCCGTGCTCGGTGATCGCGCGCGCACACCACTGCGGATTCTCCAGCGCCGCCGTCCCCAGGTTGACCCGAGCGCACCCGGTGTCCAGCGCCCCGGCCAGTGAATCGTCGTCGCGGATACCACCGGACATCTCCACCTGCACGTCGAGCTTGCCCACCACCTCGGCGAGGAGTTCGCGGTTGGAGCCGCGGCCGAAGGCGGCGTCCAGGTCCACCAGATGGATCCAGTCGGCGCCATCACGCTGCCAACCCAACGCGGCGTCCAGCGCTGAGCCGTACTCGGTTTCACTGCCGGCCTTGCCCTGCACCAGGCGCACGGCACGACCCTCGACCACGTCGACAGCGGGTAAAAGTATCAGCGACATCACCGGTATCCTTTAAAGTCCCTTGACCCAGTTGCTCAGCACGGCCGCACCGGCATCCCCGCTCTTTTCCGGGTGGAATTGGGTGGCAGCCAGTGCCCCGTCCTCGACCGCGGCCAAAAACTGCACCTGATGAGTGGCCCACGTCAGCACCGCGTCCGATGAGCCTTCCCAGGACTGCGCGGCGTAGGAGTGCACGAAGTAGAACCGGGCGCCTGTGTCCAGGCCGTTGAACAGCACACTGCCCGGACCGGACTTCACCACGTTCCAGCCCATGTGCGGGATCACCGGGGCATCCAACCGGGTGACGGCGCCCGGCCACTGCCCGCAGCCTTTGGTCTCCACTCCGAACTCGACTCCGCGGGCGAACAAGATCTGCATGCCAACACAGACCCCCAGCACTGGGCGTCCGTCGGCGACCCGCTCGGCGATGATCCGCTCACCCGCGATCTTTCGCAGGCCTGTCATGCAGGCTTCGAAAGCGCCGACGCCGGGTACCACCAGCCCATCGGCGGCCGCAGCGGCGCATGCATCGGCGGTTACTTCAACCGAGGCGCCGACCCGCTGCAGCGCGCGTTGCGCCGACCGCAGATTACCCGAGCCGTAGTCCAGGACCACGACCGATCGTGTTGTCACAGAACGCCTTTGGTGGACGGCACGCCCGACACCCGCGGGTCGGGCTCGACCGCCTGACGCAACGCGCGGGCCACGGCCTTGTACTGCGCTTCGGTGATGTGGTGCGGATCGCGCCCGTACAGGACGCGTACGTGCAGCGCGATACGGGCGTTGGCCGCGAGCGACTCGAACACGTGCCGGTTGATCACGGTGTGGTAGGGCACCGAGCTCCCGGCAATGGTGGTGTGCTGCAGGTGATCCGGCTCCCCGGTGTGCACACAATAGGGCCGGCCGGACACGTCCACCGCAGCGTGGGCCAGCGTCTCGTCCATCGGGATGAAAGCGTCGCCGAACCGCCGGATGCCCTTCTTGTCGCCGAGGGACTGCCCGAGTGCCTGACCCAGCGCGATCGCGGTGTCCTCGATGGTGTGATGCGCTTCGATCTCGACATCGCCCTTGGTGCGCACGGTCAGGTCGAAGCTGGCATGACTGCCCAGCGCGGTGAGCATGTGGTCGTAGAACGGGACACCGGTGTCGACATTGA
>DATIOT010000492.1:0-21077 GCA_035472875.1 Mycobacterium sp. | reverse complement strand
TCCGAATCCTCCAGCCGTACGGGAGCTTGGGCGAGCGGTTGCTCGTTCAGCCAGACTACTAGGAGCTTTCACCAGCCTCTAATGCCAGGTGAGGCCGTCGGAGTTGGCATCAAGTCGGCACAATAAGATAGGCTTCGTTTCGGTCATGAGCGCCAGCGTCAAGCCCCGGCTTGCTGGCCGGCAACCCTCCAACCGCGGTGGGGTGCCCCGGGTGATGACCAGGTTGAGTAGCCACAACCGGCTACGCGGCAAGCGCGGGTCCGCCATGACGGGCCCCTGACTAGACAGGGAAACGCGATGCGCATTCACCAAGCCCGTTCGCGCCCCATCGTGTGTCGGTGCTAACCGACGGCCACCGGTTGACGTCATCAGTGGTGACGTCACGGGTGGCTGCGAGCGCCCCGATACCCGACTTGTCCCGTCCAGCAGAAAGCACTGTTCATGAGCGACGACGTCAACACCGAGCCTGATCCGACCGCACATTGGTCATTCGAAACGAAACAGATTCACGCAGGCCAACAACCGGACCCGGCCACCAATGCCCGTGCCCTGCCCATCTACCAGACCACGTCCTACACCTTCGACAACACCGCGCATGCCGCCGCCCTGTTCGGGCTGGAGGTTCCGGGCAACATCTACACCCGGATCGGCAATCCGACCATCGATGTCGTCGAGCAGCGCATCGCTGCGCTCGAGGGCGGCGCGGCCGCGCTGTTCTTGGCCTCGGGGCAGGCCGCTGAGACATTTGCCATTCTGAACCTGGCGTGTGCCGGCGATCACATTGTGTCCAGCCCGCGGCTCTACGGCGGCACCTATAACCTGTTCCACCATTCGCTGGCCAAGATCGGCATCGAGGTCAGCTTCGTCGAGGATCCCGACGATCTGGATTCCTGGCAGGCCGCGGTGCGGCCGAACACCAAGGCCTTCTTCGCCGAGACGATCTCCAACCCACAGATCGACATCTTGGATACCCCGGGGGTCGCCGGGGTCGCCCATGCCAACGGTGTACCGCTGATCGTCGACAACACCATTGCCACGCCGTACCTGATCCAGCCGTTGACGCAGGGCGCTGACATCGTGGTGCATTCGGCCACCAAATACCTGGGCGGGCACGGCGCCGCGATCGCCGGGGTCATCGTCGACGGCGGGACTTTCGACTGGACGCAAGGCCGCTTCCCCGGGTTCACCACACCCGACCCCAGCTACCACGGCGTGGTGTACGCGGAGCTGGGACCGCCGGCGTATGCGATCAAGGCGCGTGTGCAACTGCTGCGCGACTATGGGTCTGCGGCTTCGCCTTTCAACGCGTTCCTGGTGGCTCAAGGTCTGGAAACGCTGAGTCTGCGAATCGAGCGCCACGTCGCCAACGCGCAACGGGTCGCCGAATTCCTGGCCGGCCACGACGGCGTGTTGTCGGTCAACTACGCGGGGCTGCCCAGTTCACCATGGCACGAGCGGGCAAAGAAGCTGGCGCCCAAAGGAACCGGAGGGGTCCTGGCGTTCGAACTGGCCGGTGGCATCGAGGCCGGGAAGGCGTTCGTGAACGCGCTGAAACTGCACAGTCATGTCGCCAATATCGGCGACGTGCGCTCGCTGGTGATTCACCCGGCATCGACCACCCACGCCCAGCTGAGCCCGGAAGAGCAAATCACCACCGGCGTCAGCCCGGGGTTGGTACGGTTAGCCGTCGGCATCGAGGGCATTGACGACATCTTGGCCGACCTGGAGCTCGGCTTTGCGGCGTCCCGGAAATATGGAGCGGCCGCGACGGCTGAAGCCGGCGGGGATCCGCGCGCAGTGGCGGCCTTCTGAGGAGCTATTACATGACGATCTCCGACGTGCCCACCCAGACGCTGCCCGCCGAAGGCGAGGTCGCCCTGGTCGATATCGGCTCGCTGACCACCGAGAGCGGCGCGGTGATCGACGATGTCTGTATCGCCGTCCAGCGCTGGGGCGAGTTGTCGCCCGCGCGCGACAACGTCGTGGTGGTGCTGCACGCGCTCACCGGCGATTCACACATCACCGGGCCCGCCGGACCCGGGCACCCCACGCCTGGCTGGTGGGACGGCGTAGCCGGGCCGGGTGCGCCGATCGACACCAATCGCTGGTGCGCGGTGGCCACCAACGTGCTGGGCGGTTGCCGTGGCTCCACCGGACCCAGTTCGCTGGCCCGCGACGGAAAGCCTTGGGGCTCAAGGTTTCCGCTGATTACCGTGCGTGACCAAGTGGAGGCGGACATCGCCGCGCTGGCCGCGCTGGGCATCGCCGAGGTCGCCGCCGTCGTCGGCGGATCCATGGGCGGCGCAAGGGCTTTGGAGTGGATAGTCGGCCATCCGGACCGGGTCCGGGCCGGGCTGCTGCTCGCGGTTGGTGCGCGCGCAACCGCCGACCAGATCGGCACCCAGTCCAATCAGAACGCAGCCATCAAGGCCGACCCGAACTGGCAGGGCGGCGACTACCACGACACCGGACGTAAGCCGGACGCCGGGATGGCCATCGCCCGCCGCTTCGCCCACCTGACCTACCGCGGTGAAGTCGAGCTCGACACCCGGTTCGCCAATGACAACCAGGGCGACGAGGACCCGGCGAACGGCGGCCGCTACGCGGTGCAGAGCTACCTGGAACACCAGGGTGACAAGCTGTTGCCCCGCTTTGACGCCGGCACCTATGTGGTCTTGACCGAGACTCTGAGCAGCCACGACGTCGGCCGCGGCCGCGGCGGGGTCGCCAAAGCCCTGCGCGGGTGCCCGGTACCGGTCGTGGTCGGTGGCATCACCTCCGACCGGCTTTATCCGCTGCGCCTGCAGGAGGAGTTGGCCGAGCTGCTGCCGGGCTGCACCGAGCTGCATGTTATCGACTCCATCTACGGACACGACGGCTTCCTGGTGGAAACCGAGGCCGTCGGTGACTTGATCCGCAAGACGCTGGAATTGGCCGATAAGGAAGGCGCGTGTCGTCGGTGACCCGCTCTAGGCACGACCGCTCCCTGTCTTTTGGTTCGGCGGCGCCCGCCTATGAGCGTGGGCGTCCGTCCTATCCGCCCGAAGCAATCGACTGGCTGTTGCCGACCGGGGCGCGCCAAGTGCTCGACCTGGGTGCGGGCACCGGCAAGTTGACCACCCGGCTGGTGGAACGCGGCCTGGACGTGGTAGCGGTGGACCCGATTCCCGACATGCTGGAAGTGCTGCGTGCCTCGCTGCCGGAAACTCGTGCGGTGCTGGGCACCGCGGAAGAGATTCCGTTGGAGGACAACAGCGTTGACGCGGTAGTGGTCGCCCAGGCATGGCACTGGGTGGATCCCGAGCGGGCGATTCCCGAGGTGGCCCGCGTGCTGCGGCCCGGCGGGCGGCTGGGCCTGGTGTGGAACACCCGCGACGAACGGCTCGGCTGGGTGCGCGAATTGGGCCAGATCATCGGTACCGATGGCGATCGGGGCCGCTTCGATGTGACGCTGCCCGCACCGTTCACCCAGCCGCAGCGCCATCAAGTCGAATGGACGAATTACCTTACCCCGCAAGCGTTGATCGACCTGGTGGCCTCCCGCAGTTACTGCATCACCTCGCCGACCGAGGTCCGCACCAGAACACTCGACCAGGTACGCGAGTTGCTGGCCACCCATCCGGCGCTGGCGAATTCGACCGGGTTGGCGATGCCCTACGTCACCGTGTGCATCCGGGCGACGCTGGCCAAGTAACGACGGTTACCACTCGTCGTCGTTATCGTCCCCGTCGCATTAAAAGCGACCTCGGGGTGATGAAACGTGTTGCTTCTGGGTTGGCCTCGCTCTAGGGACCGATTGGAATGCCACACCTCCCCGGTAACCTTAATGGCTGACGGGGGCTAATCGCCGTTTCAGACTAACCGTCGGGATAGTCGCCCAAATGGCCGACTATTCAGCTTTTCATAAGCTGCTTTTTGCCAACTTTCTCTATTCTTCATATTTGTGCGGCTTTGGACCCGCACACTGACGGCGTCGTCAAGGCCAACAAGAAGGAAGCGCATCAAATGTCCTCACCCCGCTGGCTGGCCGGACTCACCATCCCCATGATGGTTGGCGCCGCCCTGGTTACTGGCGCTGCGATTGCGACTGCCGACGCCACTAATGACGCGTACCTCGCTCAACTGCGCACCCTCGGCTTCACGTGGCCGCCGGGCCACGAGGAGGCCATCATCGGGATGGCGCACGTCATCTGCGACGATCTCGGGTGGGGTTGGACGCCAGACCGGATTGCCCAGGAAATCCACTCTGCCTTGGACCCGAGAGGCGTTATGTTCGGAGACGTCACATCCATGGTGAGCCTCGCACATTCGACCTATTGCCCCAACCAGCGGTGCTGGGCCCCGCACTGCTGAGCGGTCCAGGATGGACGCCAAGCAGAAAGAACCGCATCAAATGCCCTCACCTCGCTGGCTGGCCGGACTCACCATCCCCATGATGGTTGGCGCCGCCCTGGTGACTAGCGCTGCGATTGCGGGTGCCGACGCCACTGATGACGCATTCATCGCCCAAATGCACGCCCTCGGCTTCACTTGGCCGGCGGGGGGACGACGCCGACGTACTCGACGCACTCGTCGGGCCACTCGGTGAGTAGGGGCTGGCCGGCGCCCGCGTCGCACGAGCCGCCTACTAGTCGACCGCCCAGGCGAACGGCCCTTACGAAACGCTTATTGTGCAAACCTTTATGTCACCGTGTTGTAAACGTGACAGTTATAGATCAGAGTTCCTAACGTGATTTGAGTGCCATGAGAGCACTCCGCGACAGATGGGGAAGCTGTCATGAAAGCACTGCCAAGAACTCACCATTGGACCTGGCCGTTTCGCCATCAGCCCCTGACCATTCGCTTGCTGGCGGCAGCCGCCTGCCTGCTCACCGTGGCTGCGGCATTCGCAGCGCCAGCCGAAGCGGATCCGGCCGACGACAGCTTCATCGACGCGCTGAACCACGCCGGCATCGACTTCGGTGAACCAGGAAACGCGATGTCAGTCGGCCAGTCGATCTGCCCGATGCTTGCCCAGCCGGGCGGCAACTTCGCCGCGGCCGTTCAGCGCGTTCGGGGCAGCGGCCTGTCGCCGGGAATGGCCAAAATGTTCACCACCATTGCGATTCAGATGTACTGCCCGTCGATGATGACAAACATAGCCAACGGCAACCTATCTGGCCTGCCGCAGATCCCGGGCATGCCGGGAACCTAACGCGTCCCCAGCGGGTCGATGGTCGACGCTATATAGATCATCGCCGCACCGACGATCGCGGTCGTCACGAAGTCGGTGCCCTTGCTGCGCACCACCAAAAGGCCGGCCCGTTCTTCGGGCAATATCAATCGCAGCACCGCGGCTACCCCAACTCCGATACCGATCAGCAGGGAACCACGACGCCAGAAGTTGGCCCCCGCAAGCACGAAAGCCGTGGCGAAGATCAGACCAACCAGCAGGATCGGCCACTGCGCCCGCACCACGGTCCTGACGAATTCCCGCCCATCGGCCCGTGCGCTCATTGCCGCTCGGCCAGCTCAACGACGTTGGTCAGTAGGAACGCTCGAGTCAGCGGGCCGACGCCACCAGGGTTCGGTGACACGTGGCCGGCGACCTCCCACACGTCTGGATGCACATCGCCGACCAGTCCGCTCTCGCTGCGACTGACGCCGACGTCGACCACCGCGGCGCCCGGACGCACCATGTCGGCGGTCAGCAGGTGTGGCACGCCAACGGCGGCAACGATGATGTCCGCCTGCCTGGTCAGCGCCGCCAAGTCGCGAGTTCCGGTGTGGCACAACGTCACCGTGGCGTTCTCGGAGCGGCGGGTGAGCAGCAGCCCCAAGGGGCGACCCACCGTCACACCGCGGCCGATGATGACCACATGCGCGCCGGCGATCTCAACGTCGTAGCGCCGCAGCAGGTGCACGATGCCGCGCGCGGTGCACGGCAGCGGCGCCGGCGTGCTGAGCACCAGCCGGCCCAGGTTGGTCGGGTGCAACCCGTCGGCGTCCTTGTTCGGGTCCACGCGCTCCAGCGCCGCGTTCTCGTCGAGATGCTTGGGCAGCGGCAACTGCACGATGTAACCGGTGCAGTCGGAGTTGGCGTTCAGCTCGTCGATGGTCTCGTCGAGCCTGGCGGGGGTGATGTCGCCGGGCAGGTCGCGGCGGATCGACGTAATGCCGACCTTCGCGCAGTCAGCGTGCTTACCACGGACGTACGCCTGCGACCCGGGGTCGTCACCGACCAGGATGGTGCCCAGTCCGGGCGTGCGACCCGATGCTGTCAAGGCGGCCACCCGTTGCTTCAGGTCGACGAAGATCTCGTCGCGGGTGGCCTTGCCGTCCAGCGTGATTGCGCCCACGCCTGACAGTCTGGCACGCCCGCCGCGTAGGCTCCTCGCATGGTTGCTGACGTTCCCCCCGCTCCGGACGTGTTCAGTCCGGCCAAGCTCGGTCCGGTGACGTTGCGAAACCGGATCATCAAGGCCGCGACGTTCGAAGCACGCACGCCCGACGCGCTGGTGACCGACGACCTGATCGAGTACCACCGACTACCTGCCGCGGGCGGGGTGGGCATGACGACCGTCGCCTACTGCGCGGTCTCCCGCGGCGGCCGCACCGAGGGCAACGGACTCTGGATGCGCCCGGACGCGGTGCCCGGGCTGCGCCGGCTCACCGACGCGATCCATGCGGAGGGCGCGGCGGTGAGCGCACAGATCGGCCACGCCGGCCCGGTGGCCAATGCCAAGTCCAACAAGGCCACCGCCCTCGCGCCGGTGCGGTTCTTCAATCCAATCGGGATGCGGTTCGCCAAGAAGGCAACCCGCGAGGACATCGACGACGTTATGGCCGCGCACGCCAACGCGGCCCGGCTAGCCATTGAAGCGGGCTTTGACGCCGTCGAAATCCATTTGGGCCACAACTATTTGGCGAGTGCGTTTTTGTCTCCGCTGATCAACCGTCGCGACGACGAGTTCGGCGGATCCCTGGAGAACCGGGCCAAAGTCGCCCGCGGGCTGGTGATGGCCGTTCGCCGCGCCGTTGACAAAGAGGGGGCGCCGATTGCGGTCACCGCCAAGCTCAACATGGCCGACGGCGTCCGCGGCGGTATTACCACCGAAGAGTCGCTGATCACCGCCAAATGGCTGCAGGACGACGGCGGCCTGGACGCGATTGAACTCACCGCGGGTAGCTCGCTGGTCAACCCGATGTATTTGTTCCGCGGAGATGCACCGGTCAAGGAGTTCGCCGGTGCGTTCAAGCCGCCGCTGCGCTGGGGGATGCGCTTGACGGGCAAGAAATTTCTGCGCGAGTACCCCTACCGGGAGGCGTATCTGCTGCGCGACGCCAAGCTGTTCCGCGCAGAGCTGTCGATGCCGCTGATCCTGCTCGGCGGTATCACCAACCGGGAGACGATGGACCTGGCGATGGCCGAGGGGTTCCAGTTCGTCGCGATGGCCCGGGCTCTGCTGGCCGAGCCCGACCTGATCAATCGGATCGCTGCCGACGGGGCCCGGCACAGTGTGCATTCGGCGTGTACGCACTGCAATCAGTGCATGCCGACTATCTACAGCCGTACCCGCTGCGTCGTGACCGGGGCGCCCGATTCGGCGGAGTGACAGCGGGTGCACGAGCTACAGTTGTGGCGATGACTGCACCAGCCCCGCCGGCGCTAACCGTTCGTCATGACGGGTCGGAACGTACCTTCGCAGCGGGTCATGACGTGGTGGTGGGGCGCGACCTCCGGGCCGATATGCGCATCACGCACCCGCTGATTTCGCGTGCCCATCTGTTGCTGCGCTTTGATCAGGGCAGGTGGCTGGCAATCGACAACGGTTCGCTCAATGGGACATTCGTCAACGGCCGGCGGGTGCCGGTAGTCGACATCCACGATGGCCAAAGCATCAACATCGGAAATCCCGACGGACCGTTACTGAGGTTCGAGGTCGGGCACCACCAAGGGATGGCCGGCCGTCCACCTCAGACCGGATCGATGGGCATTCCCGTGCCGGCTCACGCATCCGGAACGGCTTGGCCGGCCTCGCAGGCATCGGGTCAACCAGGTCCTCCGGTCGCCGCTCCACCCGCCGCTCCGGGACGCCACCCGAACTGGCCCCCGCCAGCTGCGCCGCGACCCCATCCCGGCCCGCCCGGGCAGCGGCCGGGGCCGCCGGGGCAACCCGTCTATCCGACCAGCGGTGGGGGGCGGCCACCTGCGTACCCGACCAGCGCGCCGCCACCGCCGGGTTTCCACCCTCACCCGCAAATGCCGGGCGTGGGACCGGTTGATTCCGCGCCGGTGGCCCCGCGCACCCAGATGTCGCCCAGCGCCGTCAAGCCGCCCGAGGTGGCGAACCTGGCGACCAAGATGTTCCAGGCGTTGCTGCCGTCCCGGTCCGGGGCGCTGCAGAAGCCAGCCGGCTCGGTAACGATCGGCCGCGCCACCGACAACGACATCGTCATCCAGGACGTGCTGGCGTCACGCCATCACGCATTTTTGACCCAGACACCGCTGGGCACCGAGATCCGCGATGCACACAGCGTCAACGGGACCTTCGTCAACGGTGTCCGAGTCGGGTCCGCGGTGCTGACCGAAGGCGACGTGGTCACCATCGGAAACGTCGACCTGGTGTTCACCCGCGACACCCTGGTCCGCCGTACCGAAGCCGCGACGCGCACCGGTGGGCTGGAGGTGAACTCGGTCTGCTTCACCGTCGACCACGGAAAGCAACTGCTCGACCACATCTCGCTGACCGCCCGTCCCGGGACGCTGACAGCGATCATCGGTGGATCCGGCGCCGGCAAGACCACGTTGTCACGGCTGATCGCCGGATACACCAGCCCCAGCTCCGGCTCGGTCACGTTCGAGGGTCATAACCTCCACACCGAGTACGCGTCCATGCGCAGCAGGATCGGGATGGTCCCGCAGGACGACGTCGTGCACCGCCAGCTGACCGTCAACCAGGCACTGGGCTACGCGGCCGAACTGCGACTGCCGCCCGACACCAGCAAAGCCGAGCGGGCTCAAATCGTCGCTCAGGTGCTCGAGGAACTCGAGATGACCCGGCACGCCGACACCCGGGTCGACAAGCTCTCCGGCGGCCAGCGCAAACGCGCCTTGGTGGCACTCGAGCTGCTGACTCAGCCCTCGCTGCTGCTTCTCGACGAACCAACCTCCGGTCTGGACCCGGCGCTGGACCGTCAGGTCATGCTGATGCTGCGCCAGCTGGCCGACGCGGGCCGCGTCGTGTTGGTGGTGACCCACTCGGTGTCGTACCTGGACGTCTGCGACCAAATCTTGCTGATCGCGCCTGGCGGCAAGACCGCGTTCAACGGCCCGCCCGACCACGTCGAGGCCGCCATGGGAACCCGCAACTGGGCCGACATTTTCGCCAACGTGGGCGCCGACCCCGACGAGGCCAACCGCCGCTTCAAGGAGCGCAACCAGCAGTCCTTGCAGCCACCGGCTCCCCAGAGTCCGGCGGACCTGGGCGAGCCACCACGAACCGACCTGCTGGGCCAGCTGTCCACGATCGCCCGCCGCCAGGTTCGCCTTGTCATATCCGACCGGGGTTACACCATCTTCCTAGCGCTGTTGCCGTTCCTCATCGGCGCTTTGTCGCTGACCGTGAAAGGTCCCAAACCCGGCCTTGGTGTCGCCGACCCGCTCGGTCCCGCGCCCACCCAACCGCAGTACATCATGGTGCTGTTGAACATCGGCGCGGTTTTCATGGGTACCGCGCTGACCATCCGCGACCTGATCGGCGAGCGCGCCATCTTCAAGAGAGAACAGGCCGTCGGCCTATCCACCACCGCCTATCTGCTGGCCAAGATCGCGGTCTTCTGCGTCTTCGCGACCGCCCAGGCCGGGGTGGCAACGATCATTGTGCGGCTCGGCAAGGGCGCACCGACCCAGCCCGCCCTGGTGTTCGGCAATGCCACGTTCTCACTGTTCGTCACCGTCGCGGCTACCTGCGTCGCGTCGGCAGTCCTCGGCCTGTTCTTATCAGCCTTGGCACAGTCCAACGAGCAGATCACGCCGATGTTGGTGGTGTCGATCATGTCGCAGCTCGTACTTTCCGGCGGGATGATCCCGGTCTACGGGCGTCTCGGTCTGGAGCAGATCGCGTGGCTGACACCCGGACGCTGGGGCTACGCGGCGGGCGCGTCCTCCATCGACTTTCCGGCACTGGTCAAGGTCAAGCAGATCCCGACCAACGACCCGATTTGGCAGTACTCCAAACACATCCTGCTGTTCGACCTCGCCATGCTCGCGGTGCTGTCGATCGTCTACGGCGGCTTCGTCCGGTGGCATATCCGGCTGAAACGCTGATCCTCGATCGCGAGAATCCTAATCTGGTCTGATGAATCGACCCGAGCAACCCGTGCTGACGGTTCGATCTAACCGATCCGAAGGTAGCTTCGCCCCGGGTGGCGACGTGGTCGTCGGAAGTGACCTGCGCGCCGACCTGCGGGTGGCCCACCCGCTGATCGCGCGCGCGCACCTATTGCTGCGCTTCGACAACGGCAGGTGGATCGCGGTCGACAACCACTCGCTGAACGGAGTGTTCGTCAACGGCCAACGGGTGCCGCGGGTCGACATCCGTGACGGCCAGACCATCAACATCGGCAAGCCCGACGGACCGCGGATCACCTTCGAAGTCGGACATCACCAGGGGACTGTCGGTCTGCTACCGCCGACGACCGTGTCGATCCCGACAATTGTGCCGCCCGGCGGCCCGCAGCCCGGTGGCCCGCCGCCGGGCACCTCTGCGGGCCCGGTGTCGCGACCGCAACCCGCCCCATCCCGGCAGCCTCCGCCACCCGCCCAGAGTTCGCCGCGGCTGTATCAGCCCGGCGACCCACGACGCACTACCGCCATTCCGATCGTCCGGCCGGCTGCCGGGACCCAGGCGGTACCGCAGGCTGGGGCCCAGTCCGGACCCCCGTCGGCGCTGGATCCACTCACCCAGATCGGCGCAAGCGGAGATATAGCGGAAATCCCGACCAGGACGATGAAAACCCTCGGACCCGAATCGGAGACACCGATCGCGGGCGCGGCCCGGATCGGTCGCGCGATCGACAACGACATCGTCATCCACGACGTGTTGGCGTCGCGCTATCACGCGTTCTTGGCTCCGACGCCGATAGGCACCGAGATCCGCGATGCGAACAGCAGCAACGGGACATTCGTCAACGGGGTCCGGGTCGGGTCCGCGACGCTTTCCGAGGGCGACGTCGTCACGATCGGCAACGTCGACCTGGTGTTCACCGGTGGCATCTTGGTTCGCCGCCAGGAAGCGGCGACGCGCAGCGGCGGACTGGAGGTGCGCGAGGTCGACTTCAGCGTCGATGGGAAGACCCTGCTCGAGAAGATCTCGATGACCGCCAGGCCCGGCACGCTGACCGCGATCATCGGCGGGTCCGGCGCCGGCAAGAGCACGCTGTCGCGGCTGATCGCTGGGTACGCCACCCCCACCTCCGGCTCGGTCACATTCGAGCGCCACAACATCCACACCGAGTACGCGTCATTGCGCACCAGGATCGGGATGGTCCCCCAGGACGACGTCGTGCACCGCCAGCTGACGGTCAACCAGGCACTGGGCTACGCGGCCGAACTGCGGCTGCCGCCCGACACCAGCAAAGCCGATCGTGAACAGGTCGTCGCCCAGGTACTCGATGAACTGGGGCTCGTCCCCCATGCGGACACCCGAGTAGACAAGCTGTCCGGCGGGCAGCGCAAACGCGCCTCGGTGGCACTGGAGCTGCTCACCGGACCGTCGCTGCTGATCCTTGACGAACCGACGTCGGGCCTGGACCCGGCGCTGGACCTGCAAGTCATGACGATGCTGCGGCAACTGGCCGATGCGGGTCGTGTGGTGCTGGTCGTCACGCACTCGCTGACCTACCTCGATGTCTGCGATCAGGTGCTGCTGATGGCGCCGGGCGGCAAGACAGCGTTCCTGGGCCCTCCCGACCAGATCGGTGAGGTCATGGGGACCACCAACTGGGCCCACATTTTTGCGAAGGTGGGCGCCGACCCCGACGAGGCCAATCGCCGCTTCCTGGCCCGCACCCAACCACCGCCACCCCCGGAGCCGGAGGCGCCGGCCGATCTCGGTGTTGCGGCGCACACCAGCATGCGCCGCCAGTTCTCCACCATCGCGCGCCGTCAGGTTCGGTTGGTCGTCTCCGACCGTGCGTACTTCGTGTTCCTTGGCCTGTTGCCGTTCGTCATGGGTGCGCTGTCGCTGACCGTTCCCGGCAACACCGGTTTCGGCTTCGCCGACCCCACAGGTGACTCGGGCGGCGAAGCCGCGACGATATTGATGCTGCTCACCATGGCCGCTGCCTTCATGGGTACCGCGCTGACAATCCGCGACCTCATCGGCGAGCGTCCCATCTTCCGACGAGAACAGGCGGTTGGCCTGTCGACCATGGCTTATCTGCTGGCCAAGATCGCTGTCTTCTGCGCGTTCGCCATTGTCCAGGCAGCAATCGCGACGGCCATCGTGGTACTGGGCAAGGGCACGCCAACTCGGCCGGCTGTGCTGCTCGGTAATGCCACCGTCGAACTGTTCGTGGCCGTCGCGGCGACCTGTGTGGCCGCGGCGATGCTTGGCCTGCTGCTGTCGGGGCTGGCGCGCTCCAATGAGCAGATCATGCCGCTGCTGGTGGTGTCTCTCATGATGCAGATGGTGCTCTGCGGCGGAATGGTGCCAGTCACCAACCGGATCTTTCTCGACCAGCTGTCCTGGCTGGTGCCCTCGCGGTGGGGGTACGCGGCGCAGGCGTCGACGGTCGATTTGTGGACGGTGGCGCCTGGTCCGCAAAGTCCCAGGGACAGCCACTTCAAGCACACGTCCGGCACCTGGCTATTCGACATGGGGATGCTCGTCGCCCTGTCGGTGATCTATTCCACCATCGTGTGGTGGCGGATCCGGCTCAAGCGCTGACCCGGCTAGTTCGGTCCGGCGTCCAGGCGAAGCCCGTGCGCCAACGCAAAGGCCATGGCCTGCGGAACGTCGACGCGGGCTCCCGCCAGCGTGGCGGTCATCCACAGCGAGGGGTCCACGATCGCGCCGCGCAGATCTGCGTCATCGAGCCGGGTTCCGGTGGTCGGCGCACCACTGAGGTCGGCGCCCCGCAACACGGCCTTGCGCAGGTCGGTTTCCACCAGGCTGGTCTCTCTCAGCCGGCAGCCACTTAAATCGGTGCTCCGAAGGTCGTTGCCGCCCAGCACCGCGAGCGTGAAGTCCACCTCGTCGAAGGTCATTGGCCGCAGCCGGCATTGCACGAAGACCGAGCCCAGCATGCTGCACTGCGCAAATGTACTGTGCCACAGCAATGCTCGCTTGAATGTGCAGTTGCGGAAAGCTGATCCGCGGTGATGCGACTCGGACAGGTTGACACCGCTGAAATCGCATTCGCTGAACACGACCCGTTCGGTGCGCAGCCGGCTGAGGTCTTCGTCGGTGAAATCGCGGCCGGCGAATTCGCAATCGGCCCACTGCTGCAATTCGGTCAGCTGCCCACTGGAAACGTCGACGTCAGGCTCTGCAGGGCGTATTCGCTCACCGCGATCAGCGCGTCTGTGGCCGACCTGCGATCCCGGGCATCGACGTTGATCACCGGAATATGCGCGGGCAGGGTCAGCGCTTCGCGCACCGCGCCAACGGGATATCTTGGCGCCCCTTCGAATTCATTGACGGCAATCAAAAACGGCAAGTTGCGGTGCTCAAAGAAGTCGACCGCGGCAAAGCTGTCCGGCAGGCGCCGACAGTCAACCAGGACGATCGCCCCGATAGCGCCGCGCACCAGGTCATCCCACATGAACCAGAACCGGCGCTGGCCCGGGGTACCGAACAGGTAGAGCACCAGGTCCTCGTCCAGGGTGATTCGGCCGAAGTCCATTGCGACCGTGGTCGTCCGCTTGTTGGGGGTCGCCTCGAGCATGTCGACGCCGGCCGAGGCGTCGGTGACCATTTCCTCGGTGCGCAGCGGCATGATTTCCGAAACCGCCCCGACGAACGTGGTCTTGCCGGCACCGAACCCACCCGCGATGACGATTTTCGTCGAGGCGGTGGGTCCACCGTCAGAGTGCTCGTAGGCCACGCAGCGTCCTTCCTATGAGTTCGTGGCGCTCATCGCGGGTCGAGTGCTCGGTCAGCGTTCGGTGCACCCGAAGGTAACCGGATAGCACCAGATCGCCGACCAAGACGCGCGCGACACCGACCGGCAAATCCAGCCGGGCCGCGATTTCCGCGACCGACGGGCTTTTGACGCACAGCTGGATGATCTTGCCTCTCGCATCGTTGGGTGGCCACCGGTGAGCCAGCCCTGCCTGCAACGTCTGAACCGGCGCTTCCAGGGGAAGGTCGATGTTGGTGCCGGTCCGTCCGGCCGTCAGGGTGTACGGGCGGACCAGGCTCGCCTCACGTGAGGGCGGCCAGGACTCGCGTTTGTCCATCGCGGCTCACGAGGGTGAAACGGACCGGCGGGAGGGCTGCACAACGCCACCCACCCGTTCGACAAGGATGGCCATCTCGTACCCGATCTGACCGATATCGCATGACGTCACAGCCAGCGTGGCCAGGTGTGAGCCATCGCCGACACGCATCAACAACAGATATCCGTTCTGCATCTCGACCACCGACTGCAACACCTGCCCGCCCTCGAACAGCTGCGCGGCGCCGGTCGCGAGGCTGGCCAGCCCGGAGGCCACCGCGGCCAACTGGTCGGCTCGTTCGCGCGGTAGATGCTCACTGGCGGCGATGGGCAGGCCGTCGACGGACACCAGCAACGCATGCGCCACGCCGGGGACCTCCCGGGCGAACTTCGTCACCAGCCAGTCCAGTGAGTTGCCTGGTGATGTCATTCCTGATCGGGTCCTTGACTCGTTTCGCGGGCATGCGACCGTCCGGTGCGCACGCCGCCGAAATGGCTGCTGAAGGAGGTGCGAACCGCCTCGGGGTCGCGCGCCGCGGCCGCGTGTTGCGGCTGCCGGCCGGACCGGCCGGAACCGAATCCGCCGTTCGATCCTACGAGGGAATCTTCGTCGTCGTCTTTGTCCTGTTCAGCGACAGCAACTCCGTTGGCCGCCCCCGGCACCAGCCGGGCCCCCGGTGTGCGCACGGGCAGGCCGTGCTCGGCGGTGTGCGACTCGACGGGTTTGTCCTCGGCCTCGGCGGCCAACGACCAGCCGCGGTCCCACACCGATTGCCAATCCAAGTCGGGGCTGTTGGCCAGGTCGTGTGGATCGCCCAGCATCTCCGACAGCATCCGCCGATAGATCACGTCGTCATCGGCCGGGGCCGTCGGACCCTTCGGGATAGACGGGATTGAGGTAATCGATGCGCCGGCGTCTGGGCTCGCGGGCTCGGCAGCCGGCGCATCCGCCCGATCGCCGGCATCCCGCGACCGCGCGGCAAAGAATGCCGAGGTGTCCGATACCGCCGCGGCCGGGGCTGCGGGTGTTTCGGATGGCTCTTGTTTCGGCTCCGGCTGGTTCTGGGTCTCCCACCAGGGCTTGGCCAGCTCACGTCGGTGTCGGCGCGGCCGCTTGTGGGCCGGCGGTGCAGGAACTTCGGTGATACCGCTGGAACCCGGATTCCGGCGCGGCAACAAGGTGATCGGAGGCACCGGTGTTTGGGAACCATTGTGTTTGGACGTCTCGGCCAAGGCAGCGTCCTGTCCGGCGGCCGCACCAGCGGGGTCCGTCGTAGCGATGGCGTTGGCGAGTTGGGTACTCGGCGATGACACAGCCCCGGCCCGTCCTCGCAGCCCCGCCGCCCGAGCCGCGGCCGCACCCTCGAGCACCGTCGGCGGTAGGTAGATCTCGGCCGTCGTACCGGAGCCCGCTTCGTTGGCCGCGGGACCGCGCAGCCCGACCCGGATGTCGTACCGGGCGGCGATCCGGCCCACCACGAAAAGACCCATGTGGCGGGCATTATCCGGGGTGACCTCGGCGCCGGCCTGAAGCCGCATGTTGGCGATGCGCCGATCGGCGTCGTTCATCCCCAAGCCGGAGTCGGCGATCCGCAGCACGACTCCTCCGTCTCCGCCAGGTGCCGCGGAAATCCGGACAGATGTCGTCGGCGGCGAGTAGCGCAGGGCGTTGTCGATCAGCTCGGCAAACATGTGGATGACGCCGCCGGCAGCCGTGCCGATCAGCGTGCAGTCGGGAACCCTCGCGATTTCGACCCGACGGTAGTCCTCAACCTCGGAGACGGCGGCGTTGATCACCGTCGACAGCGGCACCGGTTCGCGCTGATCACGCGCCAGCTGTGCGCCCGCCAGCACCAGCAGGTTGGCGCTGTTGCGGCGCAGCCGGGCCGCCAAGTGGTCCAGCCGGAAAAGGCTGTCGAGGCGTTCGGGATCCTCTTCGTTGCGCTCCAGTCGGTCGATTAGCGACAGCTGCTGATCGACCAGTGAACGGTTGCGCCGCGACATGGTCTCGAACATGTCGTTGACCAGCAGTCGCAACCGCGCCTCGTCACCGGCCAACAGCAGGGCCTGGGTGTGCAGCTCGTCGACCGCATGAGCGACCTGGCCGATTTCCTCTGTGGTGTACACCGGCAGCGGGTCGGGAGTGGGCTCGGCACCACCGGCCTTGACCAGCGCGACCTCTTCCTCGAGGTCGGTGTGAGCGACTTTGAGCGCGCCGTCGCGCAGCACCCGCAGCGGCACCACGAGCGCGCGCGCCACCAGCAAGACGATGATCAGTGCGATCACGATGGCGGCCAGCACCAGGACCGTGTCGGTGATGGCTGCGTCGCGCCGATCATTGGCCTGGGCATGCACCGACTTGGTCACCGACGCCGTGGCATCCTTGATGACCTGTTCGGCGATCCCGTCGGTGGTCTGTATCGAGCGCAGCAGTTCGGGGTTGTCGACGAGCGCGCTGGCCGGATCGGACATGATCGCCATCCGGGTCACCATTTGCTGCTGCAGCGTCTTGGCTTCCGGCGAGCCGGCACCGAGCACTTCGCTCATCCCGAACAGCGTCGACGGTTCGGTGCCGGCCAGGGTGATCATCGAGGTACGTAGTTGCGGCTCGGGCAGGTCCGCGCCCCGGGTCACCAGGATCTCCTGCATGGTCATCTGCCCGCGCGCCCCGACCGCCCGGCTCAAGCCCTGCGCTTCGGCCCGGATCTTCTCATCGTCGACACGCACCGATGCGTTGATGACGTCCTCAGCCGTCAGTAGGAGCGGCGCGTAGGTAGTCACCCGCTCCCGCAGACCAAGGCTGTTATCTGCCACCTTGTCCAGCAGCGCCTGACCGCCGTTCAGCAGGTTACTCACCGCCGATTGGACGTCGGGTGTCACGTCGGTGTCGGCCAGTCGCGTCGCCAGCTCGCCCTTGCGGGCGTCGAAGTTTTTCTTCGCGCCCTCGATGTCGCCGTTGGTCGAGCTCGCCAGCAATACGACATCCAGCGCCGACATGTATTTGGTGATAGCCGGTAGCACGTCGGCCCGGGCAGCGGCCAGACGTAGAGCGCTGGAGTTGGCGATCGCAGCGTTGACACGCAATCCACCGAAAACCGTCGCCAATACCAGCGGCACCAGCACGATCGCCAAGACTTTCCACCCGACCGGCCAGTTACTCAGCGACCAAGCCGGCGGGCGTTTCACACGTTTTGCCGGCTCCGCTCGGCCGGCGGGGGCATCTGTGAACTCGGAGGGAACCGCCTCGACCTGGTTGGTCGGGCGGGTGAACATGGTCACGTGGTTGCGGCCGTGCGACCGGCCGCTGCGCTGACGCTCAGCGCTGACACAAACGAGAGGCTCATGAAACTTCCTGCTTAATTCCTGCCCGGCCCGCACAGATAGGCGCGGGCGGTAAACGCCCGGCAATTCGACGAGTATGACAGCCCGCGGCCCAGGTCACCAGAATTGATACTGAGCAGACAGAACCCTTCAAGGTTTCCCCGCACACCGGCAGGCAAGCCTGGCAAACATGCTGCCGGTATCGGCGCAGACAACTTTGTCATGATCAGCAGATGTTCCGGCTGCTGTTCTACTCACCGCGCATCGCCCCCAACACGGGCAACGCCATCCGGACGGCGGCGGCCACCGGCGCTGAATTGCATCTGGTTGAGCCGCTGGGCTTCGACCTGTCCGAACCCAAGCTCCGGCGAGCCGGACTGGACTATCACGATCTGGCCTCAGTCACCGTGCACGCGTCACTGCAGGCCGCGTGGGATGCGTTGTTGCCGGCGCGGGTGGTGGCGTTCACCGCACACGCGACCACGTCGTTTGCCGACATCGGCTACCAGGCCGGCGACGTGTTGATGTTCGGGCCGGAACCCGACGGGCTGGATGCGGCGACCCTGGCCGATGCCCACATCACCCAGCAGGTGCGCATCCCCATGCTCGCCGGCCGGCGCTCGCTGAACCTTTCCAACGCGGCAGCGATCGCCGTCTACGAAGCCTGGCGTCAGCACGGCTACTCCGGGGCGGTCTGACTACCAGGTGTTCCAGTGCGTGAGGCTCGCAGCGGGCAACCGCTTGGCCGGCCGGAAGTCGGTGCCTTTGGTGTAGGCGATCGGAAACAGCCCGCCCTGGCTGTACTGGTCGTTGGGGATGCCGAGCACTTCGGCCGCCTGCCGCTCGCCGTCTCCGAGCAGGTGCAGCGTCGTCCAGCAGGAGCCCAGTCCGCGGGAGCGCAGCGCCAGGCAGAAGCTCCATACCGCCGGGAACAGGGACGCCCAGAACGACACGCCGCCCAACGGCTGCTTGTCTGCCCGGCCGAAGATGCAGGGGATCATCAGCACCGGCGCCTCGTGCATGTGCTCAGCGAGATAGGTCGCGGAATCGCGGACCTTGCCCATCCGCTCACCGCGAGTGTCGCCCTCGGGGTATTCGGTTGATGGCGAACTGAGGTAGCCCCGGGCATTTGCCAGGTAGATGTCGCCGAGCGCCTTCTTCTTTTCGGCGTCCTCGACGAACACCCATTGCCAGCCCTGCGAGTTAGACCCGGTGGGCGCTTGCAGCGCCAAATCGAGGCATTCCATCAACACCTCGCGAGATACCGACTTGTCGTAGTCGAGGCGTTTGCGGACCGAGCGGGTGGTGGTGAGAACTTCGTCGACGGACAAGTTGAGGGTCATAGGTGGAGGTTACCGTTGGCCTCATGACAGTCGAACTGACGCAAGAGGTCTCCAGCAGGCTCGGGTCGGACAACTATGGATGGCTGACCACCGTAGCCAAATCGGGACAGCCGGTGCCACGGCTGATCTGGTTTTACTTCGACGGGGCCGACCTGACGGTGTACTCCACGCCACGGGCGGCCAAGGTCGCCCATATCAAAGCCCATCCGGAGGTGAGCCTGAACCTGGATTCCGACGGCAATGGCGGCGGCATCATCGTCGTGGGGGGAACTGCGGCGGTGGACGCCACCGACGTCAACTGCCAGGAGGACAAGCCGTACTGGGCGAAGTACAGCGAGCTGGCCGCGAAATTTGGCCTGACCGAGGCGATGACCACCTACAGCACCCGGCTGAAAATCACCCCGACCCGGGTGTGGACGACGCCGACGGGTTAGCGGAAGTCACGCGACTTCGAGCCGACCGCCAAGCTGATGCGACCCAACCGCTCGGCCACGACAGTGATTGCGCCGCTGGCGTTTTGAACCTGGCCGCGGATCAGCAGCGCCGGCGCCGTGTTGGCCAGCTTGCGGTGCCGCGCCCACACCCCCGGCGTGCAGAGCACGTTGACCATCCCGGTCTCGTCCTCGAGATTGAGGAAGGTAACCCCTTGGGCCGTCGCGGGTCGCTGCCGATGGGTCACCGCACCGGCGATCAGCACGCGGTCGCCGTCGGGCACCGAGAACAGCGCCTCGGCGGGCACCACCCCCATCGCGTCCAAGTCGGCCCGCAGGAACTGCGTCGGATAACTGTCCGGCGAGATGCCGGTGGCCCACACGTCGGCGGCGGCCAACTCCAGCTCACTCATCCCCGGCAATGCCGGGATATGCGATGACGACCCCACACCGGGTAACCGGTCCGGCCGCTGGGTGGCAGCTGCCCCGGCCGCCCACAACGCCTCCCGCCGGGACATCCCAAAACAGCCCAGCGCTCCGGCCGTCGCCAGCGCTTCGGTCTGCGGCGCGCTCAGCTGCAGCCGGGTAGTCAGGTCAAGCAGAGAGGTGAACGGGCCGTGGACCTTTCGCTCTTCGACCAGCTGCTCGGCAAGGTCGTCGCCGATATGACGGACGGCGCCCAGACCGAGGCGAACCTCCATGCCGGCGTTCTCGAGGGTGGCGTGCGCCAGGCTGGCGTTGACGCACGGGCCGTGCACCACCACACCGTGCCTACGCGCATCGGCCACCAGCGACTGTGGTGAATAGAAACCCATCGGTTGGGCGCGCAGCAGGGCTGCGCAGAACGCAGCCGGGTGGTGCAGCTTGAACCACGACGAATAGAACACCAGTGACGCAAAGCTGAGCGCGTGGCTTTCCGGGAAGCCGAAATTGGCGAATGCCTCCAGCTTTTCGTAAGTCCGGTCGATCACCTCGTCGGTGGCGCCGTGCAGCCCGCGCATGCCGTCGTAGAACCGGCCGCGCAGCCGTCGCATGCGTTCGGTCGAACGCTTGGATCCCATGGCCCGCCGGAGCTGGTCGGCCTCGGCGGCGGAGAAGCCGGCGCAGTCGACCGCGAGCTGCATCAGCTGCTCCTGAAAAAGCGGCACGCCCAGCGTCTTTCGCAATGCCGGTTCCATGGACGGGTGGTCGTAAACGACCGGGTCAATGCCGTTGCGCCGCCGGATATAAGGGTGCACCGACCCGCCCTGGATGGGCCCGGGACGGATCAGCGCGACCTCCACCACCAGGTCGTAGAACTCCCGCGGCCGCAGCCGCGGCAAGGTGGCCATCTGCGCCCGCGACTCCACCTGGAACACACCGACGGAATCGGCGCGCGCCAGCATCTCGTACACCGCCGGCTCGGAGAGGTCGAGCCTGGCCAGGTCCACCTCGATGCCCTTGTGCTCGGCCACCAGGTCTTTCGCATAGTGCAGCGCCGAGAGCATGCCCAGCCCGAGCAGGTCGAACTTCACCAACCCTATTGCCGCACAGTCGTCTTTGTCCCATTGCAGAACAC
>DATIOT010000491.1:0-4900 GCA_035472875.1 Mycobacterium sp. | reverse complement strand
GCGCGCACGCAGTCGGTACCGATAATGCGTGATAGCTAACGGTCAGGCAGAGCGTGCTCGACGATCGGCAGCCGTGGCTGCGGCTGCCGCTCGCGGCGTTTGGCAGCCAGATACACCTGTGCGGTCTCCTTGGCGACCGTCTGCCAATCGAAGTCTGAGGTGAGCCGTTCGCGGGCGGCATGGGCGCGCCGCTGCGCGGCGTCCGGGTCGTCCAGCACGGTGCGCACCGCCGAGGCCAGCCCCGCCACGTCGCGAGGCGGACACGACACCCCGGTCTGTCCGTTGATCACCGCTTCGCCAAGGCCGCCGATGTTCGACGTCACCAGCGGAGTGCCCGCGGCCGCCGCCTCCAGGGCGGCGAGCCCGAACGGCTCGTAGTGGCTGGGCAGCACTGCGGCATCGGCCTGGTGCAGTAGGGTCAGCAGTTCGGTATGGTCGCAGTGCCCGACGAATCGAGTTGCCTTGATTACCTTGTGTTTACGGGCCTGGTCGACGAGCCAGTCCTGCTGGGTGCCTGTCCCGGCGATGGTCAGCGTGGTACCCGGGTGGGTGCGCCTGATCCGCGGCAGCGCGGCGATCGCGTCGTGCACACCCTTCTCGTATTCCAGTCGGCCCACGTAGAGCAGTTCGGCCGGCCCGGTGCGCGGTCGGCGTGCCGCGAACGGCCAGCGCGCCGCGTCAATTCCGTTGCGAATCACGGTGATCTCGGCCAGGCCGGGACCGAACAGCTCGGTGATCTCGTCGCCCATCGACGCCGAACACGTGATCAGCGAATCGGATTCGCGCACCAGCCACGACTCGACCGCATGCACCTGACGGCTGATTTCTCCGGAAACCCAGCCGGAATGCCGCCCGGCCTCCGTCGCGTGAATCGTCGAAACCATTGGCACGTCATAGAATTGGGCGAGCGCAAGGGCTGGATGAGCCACCAGCCAATCGTGTGCGTGCACCACGTCGGGGCGCCAGGGACGGTCGGTGCCGTGTCTTTTCAGGGACAGCCCGGCGCGGATCATCGCATGACCCATCGCCAGCGTCCAGGCCATCATGTCGTCGCCGAAAGTGAATTCGTGCGGATCCTGCGCGGCCGCGATCACCCGGACACCCTCGCTGATCTCGTCGGACGACGGGTGCGTGCTGGGGTCGGTGCCCGAAGGACGGCGGGACAGCACGACGACGTCGTGACCGGCCGCGGCCAGCGCGGTCGACAGGTGATGCACGTGCCGGCCGAGCCCGCCGATCACCACCGGCGGGTACTCCCACGACACCATGAGGATCTTCACGCCTCTGCCCACCTTCGACCCGGGGCCTTCATCGGGGCAGCCTTCGAGCATCCAGAGCGCCGAACAGACCGTCGGCGCGGTTCCATCCCTCGGCTAGCCGCTGCGCGCTCTCGCGCCGGCCCGACGCCAGCGCCCCGGCGATCTCGCGGGTGGCATGTGCGTGCAGGTGCGCACGGTAACGGGCGTAGTCGGTGGCCGAGTCCTTACTCACCATGAACGGCCAGTCGCTGGACACGGTGAGCAGGGTCTCGCGCAGGATCTGATCGGCTACGCGATCGCGAGGGAGCGGCCCGTCCAGCGACGTCGTCTGCGACAGCGCCTTGTCGACGGTGCTCAGTGCGGTGTCGACCACTTCGGTGTTGAGCTGGACCAGATCGGCCACCTTGTCGCCGGCCCACACCTGCCAGTCCTTACCCGAACCCCACGAACTGGGCGGCAAGGCGACGGCATCGCCGACGAATCCGTCGGCGATTGCGTCCTGCAACGTGCCCACCCGCACGCCGGCAGCGGGCAACGCCCGCAGCACCCGCTGCAGCCAGGTCGGCCCCTCGTACCACCAGTGGCCGAACAACTCGGTGTCGAAGGCGGCGACCACGTGAGCGGGCCGCCCGATGCGCTCGGACTCGGAGAGCAGCCGGCTGCGGACCAGGTCAACGAAGTCGGCGACATGGACGGCGACCGCGCGGTCGGCGCGCTCGGGATCGTAGGGCGCCTTGGCCTCCGATGGCACATTGCGGCCGGTGACCCGGGCCGGCTTGAGCCCGGTGAGGTGGTCATAGGTGTGGAAATCGCGGTAGGCGGCGTGTCCGGGGTAGCCGGATTTCGGCGACCACACCCGGTAACTGACCTGCAAGTCGCGTCCGAACGCGACCACGTCGGTGCTGCCGACGGGCCGGCCCAGCGCGGTGTCGCCGTGCAGCGAAGGGCCGTCGACCATGAAGTGAGTGACTCCCGCGGCGGCGTAATCGTGTTCCATGCCTGGCGCGTAGGCGCATTCGGGCGCCCAGATCCCGGTGAGGCGCTGGGCCAGCCGCAGCTGTGCGTCCGCCAGGCCTTCGCGCAGCGCGAACTCGCGCAGCCGCGATGTGAGCAGCGGCTGGAACGGGTGGGCCAGCGGGCCGCCGAGCAGCTCCACCGTGCCGGCATCTATCAGGCTGCGCAGCAGCGGGCTGCCGCCGTGCCGCCACAGGGTGGCGAAGTCGTCGAGCGCCCGGTCCGCCTCCGCACATTCGCGAATCCCAAAGGAACGCAACGCTTCCGGTGTGCATGACTGGTAGCTGGCCGACTTCGATCTAAGCGACCGCACGCTAGCGGCTTCGGCCGCCCGCAGCCGCCAGTTGGCCAGCCAGTGATGCATGCCGTCGAGGCAGTACGGGTCGTCGAGCTGGGCGTTGACCACCGGCGTGACGCCGAGGGTGACCAGCCCGTGCCGATCCTCGTCGGCCAACGTGCGTACCACCCGCAACAGCGGCAGGTATGCCGCCGCCCAGGACTGGTAGAGCCATTCCTCGCCGACCGGCCAGCGCCCGTGGTGGGCCAGCCACGGCAGGTGGGTGTGCAGCACCAGGGTGAACAGCCCGCGTACGGGGCTTGCGGATGTGCTCATGGCCGCACCGCGATCGCGATGAGATCCAGGCTGTCATCGATGTCATGACCGTCGCTCTGGGCGTCGATGATGTCGAAATCGTCGGTGGTAACCGCGGCGACATCCGCAGCCAGCTCGGGCGGCCACGGTGCATCGGCCATCGCTCGTGCGATCTGCGCGTCGATGATCGAGCCGCCATGGCGAGCATCCATCTCGCGCAGCCGAGGGCCGTGGAACAGGCCGCTGAGCGAAACCTCGGAGAAACCCGCGTCGACCAGCAGCTCGGTCAGCTCGTCGGCGTTCAGTTCGCGGGTGTGAAACGGGTTGATCGGGGTGTCGCGGCCCGGAGAAAAGGTGATCCGGTTGGGAGTGGACACCATCAGCAGCCCCGAGGAACGCAGCACCCGGGCACACTCGGCCACGAACTGGGCCTGGTCCCACAGGTGCTCGATCACCTGGAAGTTCACCACGACGTCGAAGGACGCATCAGGCAGCGGCAGCTCGGCCAGGTTTGCCCGCATGACTTCTACCCTGGCGTAGCGGGTACAGACGTGGGCCACCGCGGCCTCGTCGTAATCCACCGCGACGACCCGGCGGGCGACGCCCGCGATCAGGTCGGCGCCGTAACCTTCGCCACATCCGGCCTCGAGCACCTCGCGGCCCGCACACCGCGGTGCGAGCCGCTGGTAAACCACCTGGTGGCGGCGAAACCAATAGTTCTCGATGTCCAGATCGGGGATGGTGCGTTCACCTGTCAGCGTCAACACCGCGTCAGCCGCCGGCGAAGTGTCGCCGGGGATGTGCTGGGGGGCGTCGGGGACGAATGAGCTCATTGCATAGGCAGGCTAACGCGAAGTGTCCGATTCGCGAACCGGGCCGAAGGAACCTGCACTACGACCCGCTATGGTGTGAGGGCAGACCGCACAAAGTTACCGGCTAGTAACACGTCCGTGCGGAGCTAGACGCATACCGAGGTCTCACAGTCGAGGGACTGTGGGACTCCTTCGAGGAGGACGAACCACACTCATGACGAACATCGTGGTCCTGATCAAGCAGGTCCCAGACACCTGGTCGGAGCGCAAGCTAACTGACGGCGATTTCACGCTGGACCGCGAGGCCGCCGACGCGGTGCTGGATGAGATCAACGAGCGCGCCGTGGAAGAGGCGCTGCAGATCCGGGAGAAAGAGGCCGCCGACGGCGTCGAGGGGTCGGTGACCGTGCTGACCGCAGGCCCCGAGCGCGCCACCGAGGCGATCCGCAAGGCCCTGTCCATGGGCGCCGACAAGGCCGTCCACCTCAAGGACGACGGCATGCACGGATCGGACGTGATCCAGACCGGGTGGGCGCTGGCGCGTGCGCTGGGCACCATCGAGGGCACCGAGCTGGTCATCGCCGGCAACGAGGCCACCGATGGTGTCGGCGGCGCGGTGCCGGCCATCATCGCCGAGTACTTGGGCCTGCCGCAGCTCACTCACTTGCGGAAGCTGTCGCTCGAGGGCGGCAAGGTCATCGGCGAGCGCGAGACCGACGACGGCCTATTCACCCTCGAGGCCACACTGCCCGCGGTGGTGAGCGTCAACGAGAAGATCAACGAGCCACGCTTCCCGTCCTTCAAAGGCATCATGGCCGCCAAGAAGAAGGAGGTCACGGTGCTGACCCTGGCCGAGATCGGCGTCGAGAGCGACGAGGTCGGACTGGCCAATGCCGGATCGACCGTGCTGTCGTCGACGCCGAAGCCGCCGAAGACCGCGGGTGAGAAGGTCACTGACGAGGGTGACGGCGGCAACCAGGTCGCGCAGTACCTGGTCTCCCAGAAGATCATCTAGCGCCCATCTATCTCAAACAGTCCCCCGATGACGAGAAGAGCGATATAACCCATGGCCGAAGTATTGGTGCTCGTCGAGCACGCTGAAGGCGCCCTGAAAAAGGTCACCGCCGAACTGATCACCGCCGCCCGCACGCTGGGCGACCCGTCCGCCGTCGTGGTCGGCGCGCCGGGCACGGCCGCGCCGCTGGAAGACGGGCTGAAGGAGG
>DATIOT010000490.1:0-18158 GCA_035472875.1 Mycobacterium sp. | reverse complement strand
GGCCGGGCCACGACGCGCTGGAAAGGACGCGATCTTTCGACGTCAAACCCCTTGCCGCCGCAGAATTCTCACAGTCGGCCAGAATCTGGTCGACCGACCGGCCGGCGAGCGCAGGCCCGGGATGGCGCTCCGGAACTATCTGGTCGCCGTGTACCCGCACCGCGGTGGCGTAGTCGGTGACACCAATCGGCAGGTCGGGCGCCGGGCGACCGAACGGATCCAGCGAAAGCACCGCCACCTCACCGCCCGGCCCGACGGCCGAGTCGGCCTCGTCCAGCCGTTCGGCGGTGCACAGCGCTAAATCGGCCGGGTTCGCTGTATCCACTGCGAGCACGGCCTCGGCGCCAATCCACCACACCCCGAACAAAACTGCCGCCGTCTGCCAATGCGCCGGCAGCAGGATCGCGATCCGGCTGGCCGAGCCGGCGCCCAGCTCATCGCGTAACAGGTTGCCGGTCTTGGCTGCCCAGTTCGCCAGTGTCACCGCGGACAATTCGATGCGCTCGCCGGTGGCGTCGTCGTAGTAGGTGATGCGCGGCCCGACCGGGTCAGCCCGCAACATCGGATCCAGGATCGCCCCAGAAAGCGTGGCCAGCGTCGATTCATCCACTGGGTGGTCAGTTTATGCACTCTGGTTTGTCGGAGCCGGCGGTGAGGATCGGCGACGGCGCCGGAACATTGGGGTCAGCAGCCGACCCGGGGTTGGACACCCGGGCAGGCACGATGGATCCGGTGCCGGACAGCCCGGAGCCGGGACCGGTGTAGTCGTTGGCCAGCACCACTCGGACCGATCCCGGCGCTATTGACGCATCGTCGACGACCGGCAACCCACCCAGTTCCTTGGCGACCTCCTGTGCGCCCAGGTCGTCGGTCTTGGCGGCCCGCACCTGGCTGCCCTTCACGTGGCCGCCTTCGTTATTGCCCACGGTGCCGGTGGTAAACCCCTTGGAGCTCAATACATCTGACACCGATGCTGCCAACCCGTTGATATCGGTGTCGTTGACCACGTTGGCGGTGGTTTTGGCGGGTGTGTAGGCCAGCTCCTCGGTTTTGCCTTGGGCCTGGTCGTGTAGCAGGCCGGCGACCCAGTCGGCAACCTGGTGCGGGTCCACCCGCACCACACTTTGCATGCCGTCGTCGCTCCAGCCGGCCCCGTCCAGCACCGGGATGGTGGCAAAAGCGACGTTACCGCCGGCCAGCTTTTGCATCTGCTGGACGAAATCCATCACGTCCCAACCCGAGGAGATCACCACCGAGCGCTGGACGGCGGCCTCCAGCTTCTTCAGCGTGGCGGGGCTGGACAGCGTCTTGCCGGAGATGACCCGGTGGGCCAACGAGGCCATCACCACCTGCTGGCGCACCACCCGGTCCAGGTCGCCGCGCGGCAGGTCGTGGCGCTGGCGGACGAAGCTGAGCGCCTGCGGACCATCGAGCTTTTGCTGGCCGGCCGGAAAGTCAGCACCCGAAAGTGGTTCGAACACAGGTTCTTTGAGGCAGACGTCGACGCCGCCGAGCGCGTCGGTGATCAATGCGAAACCGAGCAGCCCGATCTCCGCATAGTGGTCGACGGTGACTCCGGTGAGGTCGGCGACCGTCTTGATCAGGGCCTCGCGGCCTGCCTCGGTGCCTTGGGCCGCGGCGTCGGCAGCGGAATCACCGGCTTGGACGAGGCTGGTCCGCTTCGCCTCCCTGGTTTGGCCGTAGACGCCGTTGATCTTCGTCTTGCCCAGGCCCGGGGCGGCGACGTAGGAGTCTCGCGGAATCGAGATCGCGGTGGCCGACTTTCCGTTGTTCGGTATGCGGATCAGGATGATGGTGTCGGTGTTGGTTGCTTCCTCGTCGCCGGCCCGCAGTGCCCCGAGTTCCTCGGCTGACAAGGCGTTGCCGTGGGCGTCGGTACGGCTGTCCAGGCCGACCAGCAGAATGTCGATCGCGCCGTCGTCGCCGCCCTTGCCCAGCGATGGCGCGTACATGTGGAAGATGCCGTCTTCGAATGATCGGACGTTGTTCCACGCGACCCCGGTGCCGATAACGACCGCGACGGCCAACGCAGTGGCAACCGCACGAACCACACGTTGCACAGGCATCACACTAGGTTACTTGCGACACACTCGCTTCTCGGGTAGCCAACCGCGGCGTGCCCGAGGCGTGCCAGACTCGAAAGCATGTCGGGCAGGATCGTCATCACCGGAGCCGGTGGGCAGCTCGGCAGCTGCTTAGCGACGCAGGCCGCTGATCAGGGCCGCGACGTGCTGGCGCTCGCCTCATCACAATGGGACATCACCGACCCGGCGGCGGCCGAGCGGATCGTGAAAGGCGGCGATGTGGTGATGAATTGCGCGGCGTACACCGACGTCGACGGCGCCGAGAGCGATGAGTCCGCCGCGTACGCGGTCAATGCCGCCGGCCCGGAACACATCGCTCATGCATGCGCGCGCGCCGGCGCCCAGTTGATCCACGTCTCAACCGACTACGTGTTCAACGGCGACTTCGGTGACGCTGCACCCCGTCCCTACGAACCCAGCGATGAAACCAGTCCGCAGGGCGTGTACGCCCGCAGCAAGCTCGCCGGAGAATTGGCCGTGCTGACAGCGCTGCCAGAAGCCGTCGTGGTACGTACGGCATGGGTCTACACCGGCGGTGCCGGCAAAGACTTCGTCGCGGTCATGCGCCGGCTGGCCGCCGGAGACGGCCCTGTCGACGTGGTCGACGATCAAACCGGCTCACCGACCTACGTCGGCGATTTGGCCGCCGCACTGCTACAGGTTGCCGACGATCGCGTGCCCGGTCCCGTCCTGCACGCCGCCAACGAGGGAGCGGTCTCCCGATTCGAGCAAGCCCGCGCGGTCTTCGAAGAATGCGGTGCCGACCCGGCGCGGGTGCGGCCGGTCAGCACCGCGCACTTTCCGCGGCCGGCGCCGCGGCCGAGCTACTCCGCGCTGTCGAGCCGGCAGTCCGCGGCCGCTGGCCTGAGGCCGCTAAGGCACTGGCGCCCAGCGCTTGTCGCGGCGCTGGCAGCCTCTGGCCACGCCGCCCCTGCCGATGGACCGTTACTCTCTACGCGTGACTGACGTCCTGCCGGTCGTAACGGTGACCTACTCGCCGGGCCCTCACCTGGAGCGGTTCCTGGCCTCGTTGTCGCTGGCCACCGAGCGCCCGGTGAGCGTGCTACTGGCCGACAACGGCTCTAGCGACGGAACCCCGCAGGCTGCCGTCGAACGCTATCCGAACGTCCGGCTGTTTGACACCGGGGCCAACCTCGGATACGGAACCGCGGTGAATCGCGCGGTCGCACACCTCGCTGAAGAAGTTGGCGATCCCTGGGTCGACGACTGGGTGATTGTGGCCAACCCGGATGTGCAGTGGGGCCCGGGCAGCATCGACGCTCTGATGGAAGCCGCCACCCGCTGGCCGGGTGCGGGCGCGCTGGGTCCGCTCATCCGGGACCCGGACGGGTCGGTGTATCCGTCGGCGCGCCACCTGCCCAGCCTGATCCGCGGCGGCATGCACGCGGTCGTCGGGCCCTTCTGGAAACGCAACCCGTGGACGGCGGCATACCGCCAAGAGCGGCTCGAGCCCAGTGAACGGCCGGTGGGTTGGCTGTCGGGATCGTGCCTGCTGGTGCGCCGGTCGGCCTTCAGCCAAGTTGGCGGATTCGACGAGCGCTACTTCATGTATATGGAGGACGTCGACCTCGGTGACCGGCTCGGCAAAGCCGGATGGCTCAGCGTCTACGTGCCATCGGCGGAAGTCCTGCACCACAAGGGCCACTCCACCGGACACGATCCGGCAAGCCACCTGGCGGCTCATCACAGAAGCACTTACATTTTTCTGGCCGACCGGCATTCTGGTTGGTTGCGGGCTCCGCTGCGCTGGACGCTGCGGGGATCGTTGGCAGTGCGTTCCCGTCTGATGGTGCGCAATTCACGGCGCAGTTCTCGACGACGGAAACTGGCAGAAGGGCGGCACTGAGTTGGCAACCCCCCAAGTCGATGCGGTGGTTCTGGTCGGCGGCAAGGGCACCCGGCTGCGACCGCTGACACTGTCGGCGCCCAAGCCGATGCTGCCAACCGCAGGGCTGCCGTTTCTCACCCATTTGCTGTCGCGGATCGCCGCGGCGGGCATCGAGCATGTCATCCTGGGCACGTCGTACCAGGCCGCGGTATTCGAGGCCGAGTTCGGCGACGGGTCCAAACTGGGCCTGCAGATCGACTACGTCACCGAGGAGCGTCCCCTGGGGACCGGTGGCGCCATCGCCAACATCGCCGGCCAGCTACGGCACGGCACCGTGATGGTGTTCAACGGCGACGTGCTCTCCGGCGCCGACCTGGGCCAGCTGCTGGAATTCCACCAAACCAACCAGGCCGACGTCACCCTGCATTTGGTGCGGGTGGGCGACCCGCGGGCATTCGGCTGCGTGCCCACCGAGGACGGCCGGGTCACCGCGTTCCTGGAGAAGGCCGAGGATCCGCCAACCGACCAGATCAACGCAGGCTGCTATGTCTTCGAACGCAACATCATCGACCGGATTCCGCGCGGTCGCGAGGTCTCGGTCGAACGCGAGGTATTCCCGGCCGTGCTGTCCGACCCCGAAGTCAAGGTCTATGGCTACGTCGATGCAACGTATTGGCGGGACATGGGCACACCGGAAGACTTTGTGCGCGGATCGTCGGATCTGGTGCGCGGGATCGCTCCGTCGCCGGCCCTGCACGGCCACCGCGGCGAGCAGTTGGTACACGACGGCGCGGCGGTGGCACCCGGCGCGGTCCTGATCGGCGGCACTGTCGTTGGGCGCGGCGCCGAGATCGGCCCCGGTGTCCGGCTGGACGGTGCGGTGATCTTCGACGGCGTCAAGGTCGAGGCCGGCAGCGTGATCGAGCGTTCGATCATCGGCTTCGGTGTGCGCATCGGTCCGCGGGCACTGATCCGCGATGGTGTGATCGGCGACGGCGCCGACATCGGTGCACGCTGCGAGTTGCTGCGTGGCGCCCGGGTGTGGCCCGGTATCGCTATTCCCGACGGCGGGATCCGCTATTCCAGCGACGTCTGAGTCGCTCCCCGCCACCGAGATCGACGATCGCGTGACGCCTACTCGAACTTTTACCCGCTGGCGTCGATTTCGGTGACCATGTCGGTGGCCCCGAGCACGATCCTGGCATGGGGGAAGTGTTTATCGGTAGTGAAGCGATCGCTGGCGAATCGTTGACCGAATATCAGCTACGCCGGTGGTATCGGACGATCTTTCGTGACGTCTACGTACCAAGGTGGTATGAGCCGTCGCTTGACGATCGCACACTGGGCGCCTGGCTATGGTCGCGCCGGCGGGCGGTGATAGCAGGCGTCGCAGCGTCCGCGCTGCACGGAGCCCAGTGGGTCGGTGCGGACACGTCCATCGAACTTGTCGCGAAAAGCGCCCGACCGCAGGTTGGTCTGCTCGTCCGCAATGAATCACTCGTCCGCAATGAATCACTGGGTGCGGACGAAGTCACCCAGGCCACGCTGCCCAAGGTCACGCTTCCGGTAACGTCGATCGTCCGCACCGCATTCGACCTCGGCCGTCACCTGCCCCGCGGTCAGGCCCTCGCGCGACTCGATGCGCTCATGCGTGCCACTCCGTTCTCTTGCGAAGACGTCTCCGGGCTGGCAAAGCGACACCCAGGAGCGCGAGGTCTACGACGGCTCAGGGATGTGCTACACCTGGTAGATGGCGGCGCTGCGTCGCCGAAGGAAAGCTGGTTGCGGCTGCTTTTCATCGACGCCGGTTTGCCGAAACCAACCACGCAGATACCGGTCCACCAGGGCTGGCGACTTATCGGTGTGCTCGACATGGGTTGGGAGGACTACATGGTCGCTGTGGAGTACGACGGCGACCAACACCGCACCGACCGCAGGCAATTCGTCAAAGACATCGACCGACTGGCGAGCATTCAGGATCAGGGCTGGATCGTGATCCGGGTCGTCGCCGAGCACCGTCCCGATGACATCGTTGGCCGGGTGTATCAGGCGCTTACCCGCCGTGGCTATCGGCGAGATCGACGTAAGCGTGCGGCTTAGCCGCACTTTTCCGCGCTAACGTCGATCTCGGCGGCTAACGGGTCGCGCGGGCGACCAGGTAGGCAAGCGCGTGGTCGGTGCCGTCCGGTAGGGCGTTGGCCGGCCACCACTGCAAGTCATCCGACTCGTCGCTGATCGCGATCTGCGCGCCGGCCGGGGCGTGCGCCACGAATTGCAAGTCCAGGTGGCGAGTTGGCACGCCCAGTGAGCACACGACCGGGTGCACATGCACAGCGGCCAGCTCGGGCGCAATGCGCAGACCGGCGACACCGGATTCCTCGGTGGCCTCGCGCAGCGCGGCGGCCACCACGTCGACGTCGTCGTCGTCGCAGTGCCCGCCCAGTTGCACCCACCGGCCAAGGCGAGGGTGCAAGGTCAACAGCACCTGGGATCCGCTGTGGTCGAGAACCAGCGCCGAAGCGGTCACGTGGCCGGGCACGCACTCGCGACGGCACGCGTCGGTCCGGCTGTGCACGAAGGCCAGCACGGCGTGCCGCAACGAATCCTGGGCCGGATCGGGTGCCTGCCAATCGGAGAGGACCGAGATCGCCGACCGTCGAATATTCATTGGCGAGGCAGTCAACGGGATCCGCGCCTTGTCCTACGATCCCGCAGTGCGCTCCACGCCGCGCGGCACTGTGCCACGCGGTCCGGCGACCAACCGAGTCTGTCGATCAGAACATGCCGGTCGACGACGTCGAGTGCCTTCTCGAGTTCGTTGGCCTTCAGTAGGAGATCGACATCGCAGGCAAGCTCGGCACTGGCATGCGCCGGTGCGGGAATGGGTAGCTGCTCGGCTTCGCGGGGTTCCAGCTCCAAGATGCCTCCACCATAACTGCGACCCATGATCTCGGCGAAGGCGAATGTCGCGCTGTTGTGGAACACCGCGGCAAGCGTCGTCGGGTCGAGGCCGGCGGTGAGGCGGACTCGATGCACCGTGTCGGTGCTCGTTGCCGCCGCGGCGTTGACGGTCAGCCGCGGCGCCATGTGGATCTGGCGCAGCATGAAGAGGTCAGGAATCCACAACGACGGTGTACTCCACCATGGCTTGCGGATCGAGCACTTGTAGCCGCGATGGACGCCGGCGGCCTCACCCGCGCTGATGTGTGCGACCAGAGCGGAATCGCTCGGGTCGCGGGGCGCGTCGAGCAGCCAGGTCCGGTGCTGGGCGGCGACATCGCCTGCCCGGCAGTCGGTGTCGTACACCAGGCCGGACAGCTGGGCACTGCGCGAGACGAGCGGGACGCAGTGTGGCCTGAGGCCGAGTTCGCGGGCTTGCGCATCGGTGAAGGTGAAGAAGCTGTTGCGGCCCGTCACGATGCCCACGTCCACCTCGGCGATAGACCCAAGCCGGATCAGGGTGTCGGACTGTTTGAGCGTTCGCAGCAGCTGGATCGCAGCGGAGTCCAGGAAGTACTTGGTCCACTTCTCCTTTTCGTGCAGCAGCGCGGGAGCCGACTCGACCCTGAGATCCGCGTTGGCCAGTGCGTCGGCATCGGTGAGATTGACAGTGCGTATCTGCGCGGGGCCGGCTCCGGCGACACCGCAGAACAACACGACTTCTTGCAGGATGCCGTCGAACACCAATCGCTCGAACGTCAGCAGCGTGATCTGACAGAATCGGCTCAGCAGAAAGTCGCGCAACTGCGCGGCATAGCTGACTTGGAGCAACTCGGCGGGAAGCACCAGGCCCACTCGTCCCCCGTCGCGCACCAAAACAGTGCTCGCGACGACGAAGGGGACCCAGGCATTGGTCAACCGGCTGGGGCGCAGGCCCTCGCGCCTCATCAGTTCCAAAGCCGGATCTCGCTGATTGGATGCCCAGTTGCCGAAGCGGATATAGGGCGGGTTGCCCGCGACCCCGTCCCAGCCGGCGGCCTCGGTCTTGGCGAGCCAGGTGAATAGGTTTTCAGCGTCGACGGGAGCGAACTCTCGTGCTTTCACCGCCTCGCGCGCGACGAGTTCGACGCCCTGTGCCTGACTGCTGAGCGCGGCCAGCTCACAAAGGATTCGGCCGTTGCCGCAGGATGGCTCGACAATCCGCGGACCTGCCTCGCGTACCCAGCGGGCCAGGAAGCGGGCCACCTGGGCAGGGGTGTAGTAGCCGCCGCGAACCTTGTCAGCCGACGCAGCTGCCTTGCCCGCGAACGTCTTCATGGGCCAAGTATCTCCGAATTCAAGGCTCACTTGCGGATTAGCAAGTCCGCGATCCCGGCCGGGTCGCGCAACCCGGCCGGTTCCGCGGCATAGCCGATCGCGATGGCGCCCAACGGCTCCCAGTCGGCAGGCAGCTCGAGCTCGGCGCGGACCAGGTCGGCGGCGAAGATCGTCGAGCCGATCCAGCAGCTGCCCAGCCCGCGCACCGCCAACGCGACCAACAGCGCCTGCACGGCCGCTCCGACCGCGACCGTGAACATGGTGTGCTCGGCGTCGGTGCGGGCGGCATCGGGATAACTGTGTGCGCCGTCGGGCACCAACATCGGGATGACGACCTCGGGTGCGTCGTAAAGGATCTGGCCGCGCGCCACCCGGCGTTCGACGGAGTCCGCGGGCCGGCCGTCACCGGCGAGGTCTGCGCGCCACTTGTCTTTCATCCGGTCCAGCAGCCGGGTCCGGGTGGCCCGAGCTTGGAGCCACACGAACCGCACCGGTCGGGTGTGGTGTGGAGCGGGCGCGGTGAGGGCCTCGGCGACGGCGGCCTCGACCAGGTCCGGCGGCACCGGCTCGTCGCTGAACCGGCGGACCGACCTGCGCAACAGTTGGGCCTGCTGGCGACCCATGTCGATGGCTTCGGCGGTGCCCAGCCAGAACAGGTCTTCGTCGCCGGGTCGCAGCAGTTGCCGGGCCGTCGAGCCATTGTCGGCAATGGTGAGCCCGCGCAGCACAGCCACCGGCGTGGCGGTCAATTTGCCCTTGACCAGATCGGCGGCCGCCGCGATCTCGTCGGCGATCGCGACCTCGGTGACGATCAGCTCGTTGCCGTATCGGTCGAGGGCTCCCGAATAACTGTGCAGCACAGCCAGACCCGCCGCGCCGACTGCCGCGTCGATCTGGCCGTTGCGCCAGGCGCGGCCCATCGTGTCGGTGATGACCACGGCGACCTCGACCCCGAGCCGCTCGCGCAGGCCGGCGCGCAGCGCGGCTGCGCTGGCGTCGGGGTCGACAGGCAGCAGCGCCAGTTCGTCGCGGCCGACGTTGGAACCGTCCACGCCGGCAGCGGCTTGGACCAGCCCGAGCCGGTTCTCGGTGATCAAGGTTCGGCCTTTGCGCGCCAGCACGCGTACCGCCTCGTCGTCGACCAACTTGCGCCGGAGCTGATCCCGCTCCTCGGCATCCAGCGGCGCCGGCACCAGCCTCCCCTCGCACTTGGAGACCACCTTGCTGGTAACCACCACGACGTCGCCGTCGCGCAGCCAGGGCGCGGCCGCGGCGACGGCCGTGTTCAGATCATCACCGGGCCGGAATTCGGGAAGCCCGCTCACGGGCAGCATCTCGACCGTCGATGCAGTGCCGTGTTCGGTCACGTCGCCACGCCCGCAAGGTCCAGCCCGGCGCTGACCATCTCGGCTGTCGCCTTCGGGTCGCTCATCAACAGCGGTATCGAGCCCACCGCGACCCCCTCGATGTCGGCGTGGTCACCTTCGTGCACCAGCCAGCAATCCAGTATCCCGGTGCCGCTGCGCGCCCCATAGTGCCGGCCAACCGCTTCTGCGGTGGACTTGACCCCGATCACCGTAAGGCAGGCATCAGCCATGCCACGCAACGGCTTTCCACCGATGATCGGTGAATAGCCGACGATCGGAGCCGTGGCCGCCCGTAGCGCGCCGCGAATGCCCGGGACGGCCAGGATGGCGCCGACGCTCACCACCGGGTTGGACGGTGCCAGCAAGATGACGTCGGCGTCGGCGATGGCCGCCACCGCTTCAGCTGCGGCGGTGGCCTTTTCAGCGCCGACAAAAGCGAAGCTGTGCGTGGGCACTTGCGCCCGGTAGCGCACCCACCACTCCTGGAAGTGGATCGCCCGACGGCTATCGTCGGCCGGATCGGTGATCACCACGTGCGTCTCGCAACGGTCGTCGCTGGCCGGCAGCAATCGTGCGCCCGGTTGCCAGCGGTCGCACAACGCCGTGGTGATCTGCGACAGCGGGTAGCCGGCCCGCAGCATCTGGGTGCGCACCAGATGGGTGGCCAGATCGCGGTCGCCGAGTTCGAACCAGTCCGGCTGCACACCGTAGCGCGCCAATTCGTCCTTGGCGTGCCAGGTTTCGTCGCGGTGACCCCAGCCTCGTTGCGGATCGACGCCGCCGCCTAAGGTGTACATGCAGGTGTCCAAATCCGGGCAGACGCGCAGCCCGTGGATCCAGGCGTCATCGCCGATGTTGACGACTGCAGTTAGCTCGTGACTGGTGGCTTCGGCATCTGGGCGCGCCTGCGCCCTGAACTGACCCAGGCCGAGCAGCTGCTCGACTCCAAGCAGGAAGCGGGCGCCGCCCACCCCACCGACCAGCACGGTGACCTTCACACCGCACGAGAGTACCGGCCGACGACGATGCGGTAGCGGGCGATAGCGGCCGCATTTTGATGACCGCAGTGAGCAGTTGTGACCGACACGCCGAGCGCCGACAACAACAGAAACGCCGAAATTTGATCACAAGATGATATGGAAATGCGCCGAAGTGCTTGACCCGGCAGGTCAACCCGTGTCTAATCACATCAGTGTCATTTCCCGGTTGGCCGGCCGGTTCCGGTGTCGCAGACCGAGATTCGATCACATGTTCGAATTGTCTGTACATCAGAACAGTGGGAAACATTCACTCTCTCAAAATCAAGCTGAGGAGGCGGACGACGCATGTCTTACGAACACCTTCGGGGCGTTATGGCAAGCACACCGCACACCACTATCGGCTCGGCGCCGGCGCCAATTGCGCGGCCGCACTTGACCGTGGTTCCTGATGCGCCAGTCGCATTCGAACCCGAGCCCCTGCAACCCACCACCGACCAATGGCAGGATCGCGCGCTATGCGCGCAAACCGATCCCGAGGCCTTCTTTCCCGAGAAGGGTGGCTCCACCCGCGAGGCCAAGAAGATCTGCCTGGGTTGCGAGGTGCGTCATGAGTGCCTGGAGTACGCCCTGGCGCATGACGAACGCTTCGGCATCTGGGGCGGTCTTTCCGAGCGCGAACGCCGCCGCCTCAAGCGCGGCATAATCTGACCCGTCCCACCTGCCGAGTCATTCGTCGTCGATCGTCGGGTCGATGACCGAGGGTTCGACGTCCAGATAGATGGCCACCTGAGCCACCAGGATTTCGTGCAACAACTCGCCAAGTTCGACGGTGTCCTTCGCCCGTCTCTCGATTGGCTTGCGGAACAAGACAATTCGTGCCCGCGTGGCATTGCCGCGGACGTCGACACCGGCCGGTATCAAGCGGGCGAGCGCGATCGGCCCATCGGCGATGACCTCGGGCGGCCACTGCACGCTGTCCGGGTCCTTGGCCGTGATGCGTGGGATTTCATCGACCGCCACGTCGAGCTCCGACACTCGATCTTGCCAGCGCCGCTCGATGGGTTCGTAGGCCTCGAGCACCGCCATGTCGAACCGCTCGGCCCGGCTGCGCCATCCCGGCACCGTCGGTGGCAGCAGCGGACCGCGCATATCGCGGCCTCGCCGCGTTGCCCGGTGTGAAGCCGATCGGCGCCCCGACCGACCGTTCGACGGCGAGCTGCGCGAATCGCCCACGCGCCGATGGTAACGGTTGAACATCGGGGGCCGGACGGTTGCGCGTGTCCGGCGCTTCGGCGGCGTTTCCGCACGATAGCCTTTCGGTCGTGAACGTTCCCCGTCGCTGCTGCCGGCCCGGGTGTCCGCACTATGCCGTGGCGACCTTGACGTTCGTCTACTTGGACTCGACGGCAGTGGTAGGTCCACTCGCAACCGCGCGGGAACCCCATTCGTGGGATCTGTGCGTCGGCCATGCCGGCCGGATCACCGCACCCCGCGGGTGGGACCTGGTGCGCCACGCGGGCCCGCTTCCCACCCATCCCGACGAGGACGACCTGGTCGCCCTGGCGGATGCGGTTCGTGAGCGGCCGAGCGATGCGGGGATGCCCTACGGGGGCGGAACCGGCACGCCATTGAATGGCTTTGCCGATCCCGCCGTTCACCACACGGGAGCCCATGCCACCGCGCCGAGCAGTGGTCTGCTCGCGCCACCCGAGCCCCGTTCCGGGCGCCGCCGCGGACATCTGCGGGTGTTGCCCGATCCTGCCGATTAGCGCTGCGGCGAACCCCTGCGCACCGTTTCGGCCCATAACTTCGTCCGGCCGATAGGCTGACGTCGAAGAGTCCAAGCAAGTCCAAGTCGTCAGGAGCCTCCGCATGTCTCGGCCCGCCGCGGCTGTCCACCGTGTCATCAAGGCTTACGACGTACGCGGGTTGGTTGGTGAAGAAATCGATGAGCCGCTGGTCGCTGACGTCGGGGCCGCATTCGCCAGATTGATGCGTGCCGAAGGCGCGCGACAGGTGGTCATCGGCCACGACATGCGGGATAGTTCGCCGTCGCTCGCGGCTGCTTTCGCAACCGGGGTGACCGGCCAGGGCCTGGATGTGGTGCGAATCGGGTTGTCGTCCACCGATCAGCTTTATTTCGCCTCGGGGCTGCTGGACTGCCCCGGCGCGATGTTCACCGCAAGCCACAACCCCGCGGCCTACAACGGCATCAAGCTGTGCCGGGCGGGCGCCAAACCGGTCGGTGCGGATACCGGACTGACCGCCATCAGCGATGATCTGATCGTCGGGGTCCCAACCTATGCGGGCTATGAGGGGCAGCCGGGCAGCTTTGCCGATCGAGATGTGCTTGGTGACTATGGCGAGTTTCTGCGTTCATTGGTGAACACCTCCGGGCTGCGTCCATTGCGGGTGGCCGTGGACGCCGGCAACGGAATGGCCGGGCACACCGCGCCGGGCGTGCTCTGCGCCATCGACTCGATCACGTTGTTGCCGTTGTACTTCGAGCTCGATGGTTCGTTCCCCAATCACGAGGGCAACCCGCTCGACCCGGCGAACCTGCGGGACCTGCAGGCGTATGTGCGCGACACCGGTGCCGATATCGGGCTGGCCTTCGACGGCGACGCCGACCGCTGCTTCGTGGTCGACGAACGCGGGCTGCCGGTCTCGCCGTCGACGGTGACCAGCCTGGTGGCCGCTCGCGAGCTCGGCCGCGAGATCGGCGCCACCGTGATCCACAACGTGATCACGTCGCGCGCGGTGCCCGAACTGGTCTCCGAGCGTGGTGGCACACCGCTGCGCTCGCGGGTCGGGCACTCCTACATCAAGGGATTGATGGCCGAGACCGGCGCGATTTTCGGCGGTGAACACTCGGCGCATTACTACTTCCGTGACTTCTGGGGTGCTGACTCCGGGATGCTGGCCGCGCTGTATGTGCTGGCCGCCCTCGGTGAGCAGCAACGGCCGCTGTCGGAGCTGACCGCCGACTACCAACGCTATGAATCTTCGGGCGAGATCAACTTCAAAGTCGCCGACGCGTCGTACTGTGTGGACGCCGTGTTGAAGTCTTTCGGCAGTCGGATTCAGTCCATCGATCACCTGGATGGGGTGACGGTGGATTTGGGCGACGGCAGCTGGTTCAACCTGCGCAGCTCCAACACCGAGCCGCTGCTGCGGCTCAATGTGGAGGGCCGCAGTGTCGAGGACGTCGATGCGGTGGTTCAGCAGATCAGCGCCGAGATCACCGCCCAAGCCTCGGGCCAAGAGGCCCGACCGTGAATGCCACCCGAGCGATCGATCTCGAAGACACCGACGGCTTGCTTGCCGCCGACGGGGAGGGTCTGCTGCGGTCCGCGTCGTCGGCGGGCGCGCAGGTGCGCGCCATTGCCGCCGCGGCTGACGAGGGCGCACTGGACGCACTGCGCGGTGACGACCGTCCTCGCAGCGTCATCTGGGTGGCGGGCCGTGGTACCGCCGAGACTGCCGGGGCCGTGCTCGCCGCGACGCTCGGTGGCGCGGCGTCGGCGCCCATTGCGGTCGCCAGTGAGGTGCCGCCGTGGGTTGGTCCGCTTGACGTGCTGATCGTCGCCGGCGACGACCCCGGTGATCCGGCGCTGGTCGGGGCCGCCGCAATCGGGGTACGCCGCGGTGCGCGGGTTGTTGTGGTGGCACCGTATGAGGGTCCGCTGCGCGACTCCACGGCCGGGCGCGTCGCGGTACTTCAGCCGCGGCTCTGGGTTCGCGACGAGTTCGGATTGTCTCGGTACCTGGCCGCCGGACTGGCCGCTTTGCGAACCGTGGACCCCAGACCGAGCATCGATCTGGCGTTGCTGGCCGACGAGCTGGATGCCGAGGCGCTGCGCAACAGCGTCGGCCGCCAGCTATTCACCAACCCGGCCAAGACTATTGCTATGCGTATGTCCGATCGCCAAGTGGCGTTGGCCGGCGACTGTGCGGGGACGCTGGCGCTGGCCCGGCATGGCAGTTCGGTCCTGCTGCGGATCGCACAGCACGTGGCCGCCGCCACCGGGCTGGCGGATGCCGTGGTAGCGCTGCGCGCGACTTCGGAGTTGGGCGATGCCCCTTCTTCGGTGGATGCTCTCTTTCACGACGAAGAAATCGACGGACCGCTGCCCGAGCGGCTGCGGGTGCTGGCGCTCACGTTGGCCGGCGAGCGGACGGTGGTGGCCGCTCGGGTCGCCGGGCTCAACGAGGTCTACCTGCTCGCGGCTGAGGATGTGCCCGAAGCACCCGGCGGTGTGGGCGGGTCTGCCGGTTTGGTCGGGGCATTGGCTCCGGGAGGCGCGGCACGCGCCGAGCAGCAACTGGCAGTATTGGCCGTTCGGCTGGAGATGGCCGCGGTTTACTTGCGACTGGTGCGGGGATAGATAAACAAGTGGAAGTGCTACGCGGGGCCTTACGGACGTACGCCTGGGGATCGCGCACCGCCATCGCTGAATTCACCGGGCGTCCGGTGCCGGCCGCTCACCCCGAGGCCGAACTGTGGTTCGGCGCGCATCCGGGTGACCCGGCCTGGCTGGAAGCGGAGAAGGGCGAAATCTCGTTGCTGGATGCACTGGTCGCCGATCCGGAGGGACAGCTCGGCTCCGGGTCGCGCGCCCGCTTCGGTGATGTGCTTCCGTTCCTGGTCAAGGTGCTGGCGGCCGACGAACCGCTGTCGCTGCAGGCCCATCCGAGTGCCGAGCAGGCGGTCGAGGGTTACCTGCGTGAGGAACGACTGGGCATTCCGGTGTCCTCCCCGATCCGCAACTACCGCGATACCAGTCACAAGCCCGAGTTGTTGGTAGCGCTGCAATCGTTCGAGGCGCTGGCCGGATTTCGTCAGGCGTCCCGCACCATCGAGCTGCTGCGGGCGTTGGCCGTCTCCGACCTCGACCCGTTCATCGATTTGCTGAACGACCAGTCCGACGCCGACGGTCTGCGTGCCCTGTTCACCACCTGGATCACCGCGCCCCAGCCCGACATCGACGTGCTGGTGCCTGCCGTGCTGGACGGTGCCATCCAGTACGTCAGCTCCGGCGCAACGGAGTTTACGGCCGAAGCCAAGGCGGTGCTGGAACTCGGCGAACGCTATCGCGGCGACGCCGGCGTGCTGGCGGCATTGTTGCTCAACCGCGTCAGCCTGGCTCCCGGCGAGGCGATCTTCCTGCCTGCCGGCAACTTGCATACCTATCTGCGTGGTTTCGCAGTGGAGGTAATGGCGAACTCCGACAACGTGTTACGAGGAGGCCTTACCCCCAAGCACGTCGATGTGCCCGAGTTGCTGCGAGTGCTGGACTTCGCCCCCACCACGGAGGCGCAGCTGCGGCCGCAGATCCGCCGCGAGGGGCTCGGACTGGTCTACGACACCCCGACCGATGAGTTCGCGGTCGCGCTGCTGGCACTCGACGGCGAGAATCTCGGCCACGAGGTCGACGCCTCGTCGAGTCATGAGGGCCCGCAGATCCTGCTGTGCAGCGAGGGTTGTACGACGGTGCACGGGAAGTCCGGATCGCTCACGCTGGAACGCGGAATGGCTGCCTGGGTGGCGGCCGACGACGGCCCGATCCGGTTGGTCGCGCGAGAGCCCGCCAAGCTGTTCAGGGCGACCGTGGGCTTGTGACGGCTCGGCGCCGGTCTTTGGCGGCCTGCCGGCGCTCGCGCAGCCACAGCCGCACATTGTGCGCGATGGCTCGGCCGATAATCCGTGGCGGCGGGATCATATAGAGGCTGTCCAGAAGCGAGAACCGGCGCAAAAACCATTCGGCGAGAACGGGTTCGGTCTCGGCGGCCCCGAGGAATTGATCGAACAGCGCACCGGACGGTCGCCACCACCAGGGGATGGGCCCGGTCGTCGTGCCCGCATGGTGGAAGCTGATGTCGGCGATGGCGTTCATCACCCACACCGGGTAGGTGGTCTTGGCGGTGGCGCGATTGAGTTCGGCGGCCAGTTCACTGTCCGGGGATTGCAGAGCCCGCCGCAGATGACCCGCCTGCAGCGACGTCATCGTCATGCCCTGTCCGAAGGTGGGGTTGAAGCTGGCGACGGCATCGCCGAACGGGATGATCCCGGCGGGAAAGCGGTCCAGCTTGTCATAGCGGCGCCATCTGCTGGCCGGAAAAGCGTGGAATGCCGGCTCGCCAAGGGGTTCGGCGTGCGCCAGCGCGTCGGTGAAATGGGCCGGCAGCAGTTTGTCCGCGAGCGCCAGCATCTCGGGGAACGTCCGCGGCGGTTTGGCGTTTGCTACCCCGAACGTGGTGAGGACCCAGGTCCCGTCCTCGTAGCACAGCATTCCCAGCCCCAGCGACTGGTCGTGGGAGGCGCCCGCGACGACCACCTTCTCCTGAATCAAGCCCTCCGGGATGCGGAACAGGTTAGTGGCGTAGCTGATCCCGATGTCCACCGTTTCATCGGTTGGGCGCTGGTATCCCCACTGCGTCAACCACACCGGCAGGCGGGTGCCACGACCGGCTGCGTCGACGACGAGGTCGGCGCTCACGAACTCCGGGTCGCCGTTTTCGGGGTCGGCGGGATCCAACAGCACGCCTGTCACCCGTTGCTGTGCACGGTCGAACCGCGGCTCGGCGACGGAGCGCCGGACGATCTCGACGTTGTTGATGTCTTGGACCCGTTTGCGCAGCTGCCACTCCAGATGTGGCCTGCTGGGCACGTAAGCGGTGAATTCGTTGCGCAGTGTGTGCCCGGTGCCGAGGACATGACCGGCTGCGCCTAGGTAGATGCAGTCTGGCCGGTTCCTCAGCATGGGCACACCCGCGGTCACCATGTCCTTCAGCAGGCCCGGAAACAGGCTGTCGAACTCGATTGCCCCGCGGGCCATCAGCAGGTGTAAATGCCGGTCCTGTGGGACTGTCGCGCGGTTCGCCGGTGTGCTCGGCAACGCGTCGCGCTCGTAGACGGTCACTCCCGCATAGCAATCCGAGAGCGCCCGCGCGGCGCACAAACCGGCGATGCTGGCCCCGATAACCACCGCGTGGTCTCTCGTGTTTTCTCCGCTGTCCGGCATCTCCGCAGACTACCCAGTACTGTGCGGTCCAACGGCTGATGAAAGGGCGAGTGGATGGCCAATCGATGGCGCACGAAGTCGGTCGAACAATCGATCGCCGACACCGACGAGCCGGGCACTCGGCTACGTAAGGAACTCACCTGGTGGGACCTGGTGGTGTTCGGTGTCGCGGTGGTGATCGGCGCGGGCATCTTCACGGTTACCGCGTCGACTGCCGGCGATATCACCGGGCCCGCCATCGGGATATCGTTCGTGATCGCCGCGATCACGTGCGCGCTGGCCGCGTTGTGCTACGCCGAATTCGCCTCGACGCTGCCGGTTGCGGGCAGTGCATATACCTTCTCCTATGCCACCTTCGGTGAGTTCCTGGCCTGGATCATCGGCTGGAACCTTGTGCTCGAGTTGGCGATCGGCGCCGCCGTAGTGTCCAAAGGCTGGTCGAGCTACCTGGGTACGGTGTTCGGATTCGCCGGTGGCACAGTCAAACTCGGATCGATCAACTTGGACTGGGGGGCGCTGCTGATCGTCTCGGTGGTGGCGACCCTGGTCGCCCTGGGCACCAAATTGTCGTCCAG
>DATIOT010000489.1:0-1757 GCA_035472875.1 Mycobacterium sp. | reverse complement strand
CCCGGAAACCGGGCGCAAAGCGCTCGATCTGCTCGATGACCGCCGCGGTGGCGTCGCCCGTGTAACCAAACGGCACGTGGGCGTAAGACCAAATCGGGTTGACGTTGCGGGCCGACCGGGACGGGTCGGCGAGGTACTGCTGGCCGACGAGGGTGAAGGGTCGCTCGGCCATCCGGCCTTCGGCCCGCTGCCGTTCGGTGTGTGCGATCTCGGCGAACGTGCCACCCAGATGGACCATGCCGGCACGACGGCAGTCCGGGTTGGTCCACGGGATGTCGCCTTCGATGGCGACGTCGACCTTGAACGCCGACGAGCCCTGGCGGTAGCGCCGATATGACCGCTTGATCCGGGCGGGCATGAGGTCGCCGTAGATGGCCAGGGCGGCCGCCGGGGTCAGATCGAGCATCACGACATCGGCGTCGGGGATGTCTGCGCGGCTGGTGACGGTCACGCCGGTGGTGATCGCGCCGCCGTGCTCGCGCAGCGCGGCGGCAAGGGCGGCAGTGATCGCCCCCGAGCCACCTTCGGCGACGGGCCACCCATAGCGGTGGCCGCTGGCCAGGAACAGCAATCCCAGTGATGCGGTCACTGGCCGGTCCAGCCGGGTGAACAAGTGCGCAGCCGCACCGGCGAACACGGCGCGCGCCTGCTCGGTACGAAACCACCGGCCCACGACGGTGGCCGGCAACAGCGCGCGGGGCCCGAAGGCGGCCAGCCGAATCAGGTGGCGTGGAACATGCAATACCGGTCGGAACAGGTCCTGACCCAGGTCGTCGAAATTGGTGGCGAGGTCGCCCACCGCGAGCCGCCACCGGCGGCCATCGGAACCCATACCTGCGGCGGTCTTTTCGATCGACTGATAGAGCACACCGGCGGTGCCGTCGTCGAGCGGGTGCGCACAGTCGACCTCCGACCATTTCCAGGTCAGCCCATAGCGGCCCAAGTCGATTTCCCGCCAGAACGACGAACCGACGCCCATCGGATGGGATGCGGAGCAGTAGTCGTGGATGACGCCGGGCACGGTCAGCTCACCTGACCGCGCTCCTCCCCCAATGGTTTCTGCGGCCTCGAGCACTTGGACCTCGAAACCGTTGCGCGCCAAGTGGATTGCGGCAGCCAACCCGTTGGGTCCGGCGCCGACGACGACCGCTTTTGTCACGATGGCGCGTCGGTGCGGCGTGTTATCAGGTGGACAGGGAACTCGTCCTCGGCCTCCGGCCACGGCTGACGGGCCAGCATGTCTTCGACGGTGACGTAGCCTTCCTCGATCAGGCCGGTCTTGGCGTCGACGATGCGATACCGCTGCTTCTGCGTCTGGATCGGTTGGCCTTCGAGGATGATCACCCGCAGATCGCCCTCGTCGAGCTTGCAGCGCCGCTGCACCGCCTCCACCAACTGCTCGTTGTGCAGGTGGCCTTCGCCGAAATTCCAGCCGATGAGCGCCCCGGCGACGGTTTCACCCTCGCGCACGGTGTAGTCCGCCTCGTCCGCTCCTTGATCCGCCAGCGCACGGGGTACTAGGCCGTTGAGCGCCCGGCCGTGCACATGCATGGACCGGAAGGCGCGCGCCTTGTCGCACATGATTTCCGCGATCGCCGGATCGTAGAACTTACTCAGTTGCTTAGCCGTCAGCGCCGAGCTCTTGACAACGTCGGCTTCGATCCGGTCCTCAACGCCCGCACGGAAGCACCACACGCTGGAGGCCCAGTTGCCCGCGTAGTAGCGTAATGCGGGCAGGAACGAAATCTGTTGCGGGA
>DATIOT010000488.1:0-2705 GCA_035472875.1 Mycobacterium sp. | reverse complement strand
GTTCGTAATTCTCCGTCGCAAAGCCGACCCACGCCGCACATGTAGCGATCGGCGCCGCGACATCCAGGTCGCCGTGGTCGGTAGCCCAGCGGAATGCGGTGCGCAGATTCGCCAACTCAGTTGTGAACCAGTCGTACGCCTCGCGCTGCCGGGGGCCGTCCCAGAGCGCCATGGTGTCCGCTTCGCGCCCGGCGAAATACCGGGCATGCGCGGACCGGACTGTGGCCGCTTGACCACGGGCCACGAGTTGCTCCTCGGCGAATTGGCGAATGGTCTCCAGCATCGAATACCGGGTCCGCCCCGCTGACCGATCGGCGACCAGCAGAGACTTACGCACCAGCGCATCCAGCAGATTCAGCACGGCGAATTCATCCAAGTCATCGGATCCGGCCACCGCGCAAGCGCTTTGGAGGTCGAATCCGCCGGCGAACACCGAACACCGATCGAGCAACGCCTTTTCCGTGTCGTCGAGCAGGTCGTAGGACCACGCGACGGCGTGGCGCAGGGTCTGGTGGCGTTCCAGTCCGCGGCGTGAGCCGACCAGAAGTCGGAAGCGGTGATCAAGACGATCACGCACTTCACTGGCGGTCATCGACGCCATCCGCGAGGCGGCCAGTTCGATGGCCAGCGGGATCCCGTCGAGGCGGCGGCAGATCTCGACCACCGCGGCCGCCTCGCCATCGCCGGCTACGGTGAAGCGCGGCGACACGTTTTGCGCCCGTTCGACGAACAAGGCCACCGCGGCCGAGTCGACACCCGCACCGACGTCCAGCGAGGGCACCGGCCACAGCTGCTCGTCGGCGATTCCGAGTCCTTCGCGGCTGGTGGCGACAATCTTCGTCGTCGCCGAGGCCGTGAGGATGGCCTCGATCAGATCTGCGGCGTCGTCCAGCACGTGTTCGCAGTTGTCGAATACCAGCAGCCGCACCCTGCCCTCCAGGGCGGCGGCCACGCTCTGGGCCACGCTGCGGCCGGGTTGCTGGGTGATGCCCAGCACCGCGGCCACCGTGTCGGGCACGGCAGCGGGATCGGCGACCGCGGCCAGCTCGAAAAGCCATACCCCGTCCGGGAATTCGTCGATCAGCCGCCCCGCCACTTCGAGCGCCAGGCGGGTCTTGCCGACGCCACCCACCCCGGTCAGCGTGACCAGCCGGTGAACCTTTACCGCGGCTTGCACCTCGCCGGCCTCGGACTCGCGTCCGATGAAGCTGGTGGCCGCAGGGCGCAGATTCCCTGGACCCGCATCCAGTGCCCGCAACGACGGAAAGTCCGTGCGCAGACCCTGCGCTTGGATCTGGAACACCTGAACCGGGGCCGGCAGATCCCGCAACCGGCGCGGTCCCAGATCGATGAGATCGACGCCGCTGAGTAGACGCGCCGTCGAGTCGGCCAACAGGATCTGCCCGCCGTGACCGGCGGCCATCACCCGTGCGGCCCGATTCAAAACCGCCCCGTAATAGTCGCCGTCACGCAGCTCGGCTTCGCCGGTCGCCAGGCCCATCCGCACCGGCAACTCAAGCGCCCGCTGCGCGGCCACCGCCGCATCCACCGCCGAGCGCGGGTAGGCGAACGCGGCGCACACGCCGTCACCGGTGTGCTTGAACAACCAGCCGCCGTGCGCCTCGATCGCCCTGCGCAACACCTCGTCGTGGGCGGCGAGGGCGAACCGCATCACGTCCGCGTCGGCCTCCCACCGACGGGTCGAACCCTCGACATCGGTGAACAGAAACGTCACCACCCCCGAAGGAGCAGCCGCCGGCGGAGCGGACACACCCGCAGAATCTCACAACCGACGCGCTCCCACATCACACATCGGCGGAATCCGGCATTGGGCTTCGAGGGGCATATCGCGTGGGCCGAGGCGATGACATAACCGCGCCAGGCTTGGTTTGTGGGCCGTGCGGAACTGAGCTTCCGCCAAACGCCAAGTCTTACGAGAGCGCGGTGCCAAGTTACCGGGTCCGGTCATCCGATTCACCGCTGCACCTTCCAGCGGCTCTACCGGATTCTTACCCTGCGGCAGCAACCTTCTCAGAACGTCGTTGCCCGTGAGGCCTGTGAGGAGGGATAGCTCCGGTCAATGTCGGTGCCACCCCAGACGAACGACGCCGATGTCCGCGCCTCCGCGCGGGGCATGAGTCAAGATTGGATTGGGACGCAATCGTGCTAGCAAAGGGGTTGTCATGGCTACGAGTGTCAAGCAGTTGGTGGAAGCCGCGAACGCCGTCGTGCCGCGAATCACGGTCGCCCAGGCGCAAGAGCTGATTGCCGCGGGCAACGCGATGGTTGTCGACGTGCGAGACGCGCCCGAGGTGCAGCAGAGCGGGAAGGTCGCCGGCGCCGTGCACATCTCGCGCGGAATGCTCGAATTCCGGGCGGACCCGGAATCGCCCTACCACGACCCGCATTTCGGCAAGGACAAGGCGGTGATCGTGTACTGCGCATCGGGCGGGCGCGCAGCTCTTGCCGGCCGGGTGCTCAAGGAAATGGGCTACGGCGAGGTCTACAACCTCGGCGCGTTCAAGGACTGGGCGGACAGCAGCGGGGCGATCGACAGGGCGGAGGCCTGACCCGTTGGCCCCGCCTGCGGGCGGGCGGTGCGGCGGTCTAACTGCGCCCATCGTTTTGATGCCCAGTCCGTCATAGGAAATCCGGGTTTGGAATCACAGGCTGATACCACCAGAACTACCCGCGGGAGCACGGCC
>DATIOT010000487.1:0-3001 GCA_035472875.1 Mycobacterium sp. | reverse complement strand
TGCCCGACGAGCGACTCGGTGAGAAGGTGTGCTGCTATGTGGTCGCCGCGTCGGGCCACGACGCCCCGACCGTCGACGACATGCGGGAGTATCTGCTCGAGCAAGGCATGCCGATCCAGAAGACGCCCGAGCGTGTCGTCGTCGTCGAATCCCTCCCGATGACGGCAACCGGCAAGGTCCTCAAACACGAGTTGCGCAAAGACATCGAGCGACGCATCGAACAGGAAGCCGCGCAAGCCGGAAAAGTTGCGAGCACCACCTGATGGAGCTGAAAGACAGTCCCGCCGAGGCGGAGTTCCGCGCCCAGGCGCGCGCGTGGCTGCAGGACACGTTGCCGCGTCTGGGTGGACCCGAGCCCGCACGCCTCGAGGACAAGCTCGACTATTGGCGCGCCTGGCAGCGGCTGCTGTACGACGCGGGGTATGCCGGCCTGTCCTGGCCGAAGCAGTACGGCGGGGGCGGTGCGGACGCCAAGCTGCGTGCGGTGTTCAACGAGGAACTCGACCGGGCGGGTGCCCCCGAGCGGCTCAACATTATCGGCGAGGACTTCGCCGGGCCCACGATCATCGAGTTCGGCACGCCCGCCCAGCAGCAGCGCTACTTGCGACCGATCCTCACCGGCGAGGAGATCTGGTGCCAGTTGTTCTCCGAGCCGGAGGCGGGCTCGGACCTGGCCTCGTTGCGTACCACCGCCACCAAGGTGGACGGCGGGTGGCACATCCAGGGCCAGAAGATATGGACCAGCCGAGCCCAGCTGGCAGCGCACGCGATCCTCCTTGCCCGGACCGGCGGCGGACCGCGGCATCGTGGGATCACGTATTTCTTACTCGCGATGAACACCCCCGGCGTCGAGGTCCGTCCGCTGGCACACATGCTGGGCGAGGCCGAATTCAATGAGGTGTTCCTCGACAACGTTTTCGTCCCCGACGACGACGTCGTCGGCGAGGTTGACGGCGGCTGGCAGGTGGCGATGGGCACGCTGGCGTTCGAGCGAGTCGCGATCGCCACCGGCCGGGTGAACACGACCGGCGCCGTCAATGAGTTGATCCGCGAAATCGCGGGCTACACAAAAGATGACGGCACTCCCCTGGGGGCCGATCCGCTGGTGCGGCAACGGATTGCCGACTTGTACGGGCGAGCTCTGGTCCACTACCTCATCGGACAGCGGGTCATCACCGGTGCCGCCGACGGCGGACCGCCGGGTCCCGTCACGTCGATCGGGAAGCTGTTCTTTTGCCCGCTGGTGGAGGACATCGCCGATTTCGGACTTGAGCTTGACGAGATGGGGGGACAGTTCGCGCTCGCCGAGAAAGGTTCCGCAGAATCCTCACCGGCGTCCGATCAGCGATGGCTGCGGCTGGCGTATCAGGCCCGAGGCACTGCGATCGCCGGCGGGTCAACGTTCATCCAGCGCAACATCATCGCCGAACGCATACTCGGCATGCCAAAGAGCTGAAGTCCCGAGGAGGCTTGTGACGATGGACAAGGTCGTGGCAACGACGGCGGAGGCTGTTGCCGACGTCACCGACGGGTCGTCGCTGGCCGTCGGCGGGTTCGGGCTGTGCGGCATCCCCCAGGCGCTGATTGCGGCGCTGCTGGAGCTCGGGGTTCAAGATCTGGAGACGGTCTCGAACAACTTGGGCGTGGATGGGATCGGCTTGGGAGTGTTGTTGCAACACAAGCGGATCCGACGCACTATCAACTCCTACGTCGGGGAGAACAAGGAATTCGCCCGCCAATACATGGCCGGTGAGCTTGAGCTGGAGCTGACCCCGCAGGGCACTCTGGCCGAGCGGCTGCGTGCCGGCGGGGCCGGGATCCCCGCCTTCTACACACCCGCGGGGGTTGGGACGCAGGTGGCCGACGGCGGTCTGGCGTGGCTGTACCACCCAGACGGTACGGTGGCGGTTGCCTCGCCGCCGAAGGAAACCCGCGAATTCGATGGTGTCACTTACGTGCTGGAACGAGCCATCCGCACTGACTTCGCACTGGTGCACGCCTTCAAAGGCGACCGGCACGGCAACCTCGTCTACCATGCGGCGGCCGCCAACTTCAACCCAGACTGTGCCGTAGCGGGCCGGATCACCATCGCGCAGGTTGAGCACCTGGTCGAACCGGGCGAGATCGACCCCGCCCAGGTGCACACCCCTGGGATCTACGTGCATCGGGTGGTGCATGTGCCCAACCCGGTGAAGCAGATCGAAAAGGAGACGGTGCGGCCATGAGCTGGAGCCGAGACGCGCTGGCGGCGCGGGTCGCCGCCGAACTGCACGACGGGCAGTATGTCAACCTCGGCGTCGGGTTGCCCACCCTGATTCCGAGCCACATCCCCGCCGACATCACCGTCGTCTTGCATTCGGAAAACGGGATTCTCGGTGTCGGGCCATACCCGCGGCGCGAGAACCTCGACGCCGACCTGATCAACGCCGGCAAGGAGACGGTGACCACGTTGCCGGGTGCGGCGTTCTTCTGCTCGTCGTCCTCGTTTGGGATCATCCGCGGCGGACACCTCGACATCGCGGTGCTCGGCGCCATGCAGGTCTCGGCCGCCGGCGACCTGGCCAACTGGACCATCCCCGGCAAAATGATCAAGGGCATGGGTGGGGCGATGGACCTACTGCACGGCGTAGAAAAAGTCTTCGTGATGATGGAGCACACCGCCAAGGACGGCAGCGCGAAGATCGTCGAGCACTGCACGCTGCCGCTCACCGGTAAGCGCTGCGTGAACCGTATCTTCACCGATCTCGCCGTCATCGACGTCGCCGACGACGGTCTGCACCTGATCGAGACCGCGCCTGGTGTCAGTGTCGACGAGGTTGTCGCGAAAACTGAACCGCCCCTTGCACTTCCTGCCGTGCCGTGACGACAACAATCTCGGCAACCTTCCCGACGAGCACCGCAGAAGAACTCGGCGGCGGCGAGCTACACTGCCGACCCCGACGCGATCGCGGAAATTCGGCGGCTCACGCCAACTCTACGACAGGCCCGCAGCTCAGTCGTC